>JADLCC010000244.1 GCA_020847425.1 Saprospiraceae bacterium | reverse complement strand
ACTCCATAACTGGATACCATTCACGACTCACGACTCACGACTCACGATTCACGGACTCACTTCATATATTCCCACGCCGTCTGATACGCCCCTTTTTGCTCGCAATACTCCAAAAAACGCGCATAAAACGCATTGTTTCCAATGGTAGCCGAGTCGCCGATGACGACCAGGAGTTTCCTCGCTCGGGTCATGGCCACATTCATGCGGCGGTAATCACTCAAAAAACCGATCTCCGATTTCGGATTGGAACGCACCAGGCTGATGTAAATAATATCGCGTTCCTGCCCCTGAAACCCGTCGATCGTGCTGACGACCAGCGTGCTGGTGGCGAATAACGGCGCCAGAACTTCATCTTCGCGCACCATTTCTTCCAGGTAATTTACCTGTTCGCGGTAAGGCGACAGGATGCCGATAGAAGGGTAGCGGGCCGGATCGGGGAATTGTTCCAGCAATTTCAGCAGGTGTTCGCGCAGCAGCAGCGCTTCTTCCGGATTGTATTTGCTGGCAAAACGGGAAGTGTCCTTGCCGGCATCGCGGTTTATTTTTTCCTCAAAACCCGTTCCGGCAGTATCCACAAACAACACAGGCTCGAAAAGCGTGAGTACGTCCCCTTCTTTATCGAGGCTCAGCAACCGGTGCCCCACCACCGATTCATGGGCTTTCAAAGCGCCCGCGTAAAAATACTGGTTGGAAAAATCCATGATCGTATGGTGCATCCGGTACTGCACATCCAGCAAATGCACAGCATCGGGCAGCAGTTCGAGGCATCGTTCGATGAGGGTTTTGGACAACCCGCCCCGGGCGGCTTCCTGGCTTTTTACCGTAGGCGGCAGTTGAAACGGATCGCCCGCCAGCACCACCCGGCTGCATTTGATAATGGGAATCCAGGCAGCCGGTTCGAGGGCTTGTGCGGCCTCGTCCATCACACAGGTTTTAAAGCGGTAGCGTTCCAGCACCGGGTGGTTGGCGCCGACGAGGGTGCAGGTGATGGCCTGTGCGGAAGTCAGGATTTGTTCCACCAGGCGTTCTTCGAGTGTGCCGGCCCAGGCTTCCAGTTCTTTGGCCTGTAGTTTCAGGTGTTCGCGTTCGCGGCGTTCCTCGTAGCCGAAACTGCGTTTGTGCTGCCGCGCCTGCCGCCGGTATTCCGCCGCCTGTATTTTTACTTTTTTGATGTTTTTGCTGTCCGGATGCCGGGAAATAATGCTGTCCAGCGTATGCAGCATCACTGATTCATCGACCCGGCTGATGTTGCCGACACGCACGACCTGCACCCCTGCGGCGGCCAGGCGTTCAGTGAGTAGATCGGCGGCGGTATTGCTGGGCGCCGTCACCAGCACCGTACTTTCTTTTTCCACCAGTTGTGAAATGGCAGCCACCAGTGTGGTCGTTTTTCCTGTACCCGGCGGACCGTGAATGACCGTCACATCGCGGTTGGAAAGAATGGCCGTCACGGCGGCTTGCTGGCTGTCATTGAGGGTCGACAGCGCAACGGGCGCAGTTTCAAATACTTCTGCGGCTTTTCTGTGACCGGTGAGGATATCGCGCAGTTCGGCCAGGCGGTCGCCTTTGGCCTTCATCACCTTGTGCAGCGCGCGTTCCATTTCCTGGTAACTGCGGTCGTCGAACAACTGATCGACGCCCAACTGGCCGAGCGTGATCCAGTCGGGCACATCGCGGGCATTGAGGATGATTTTCATCCGGTTGCGCTCCACAAAATTGATAACCCCTTGTTTTTCAGGATGATCCACATGCGGCGTTTGTGTAAAAAACCGCACCGTCTGACCCGAACGGAGCTGGTGCGGTTCGTCACGGCGGGTGGTACGTTCCACCACCACAAATGCCTTGTCGCCCAGCGCAAAACCCATCTGCACCACCTGCAGCGGATACCAGCTGTAGCCGCGTTCCACACGCTCCGCCAGCGGGCGCTCGCGGATCTGCCGCAGGAATTCCTGCAGGTCTTCGTCGCGCTCGCGCTGGAGGAGAGAGAGGAGGTGGGTGAAGTGATCCATTTTTTTAGAAGTGAGAAGTGAGAGGCGAGAAGTGAGAATCCGTAGATTACACCTGATCGCTCTTAGGGTTCGCTAACATAATTGCCAAAAGTAATCAGGTGTAATCTACGGATTCTCACTTCTCGCCTCTCGCCTCTCACTTCTGTAGCTGTTCCGCCGTTTTAAACCGATACACCCGCATGGTGCCGCGTTCGAGCAGCAGCGTATCGAGGTAAGGCACAACGGCCGGATTTTCGTCCACTTTCCGGGCATCCGAATACATATAGCGGATATGCAGGCGGCGGATCATGTCGTCCACCCATTCGGCAGGGAGTTCGTCTTTGGAAAAAACGGGCCCGTGCTTGTCCAGCGCATACGGGAAAATATGCATGGAAATATCATTTTGCATCACGCAGATTTCATCGCGCGGCACGGCATTGCGCAATTCGTCGCGGTATTCGATGAGTGCCGGATTGCAGTAGGATTTTTCGATGCTCCATTTGTTGTCGGCCGTCAGAAATGCAATCAGCGGCAGCAGCAGGAATGCGAGTACGGATAAGTACCTCGTTGCCGTTCCGCCATACCACAGGTGTTTGATCCCATAACCGGCAAGCATAAAAACCGGCAACAAAAACGGCATCATGTAATAATCGTGCACGGTGTTGATCATATTCAGTTCGAAACCGAAATACGCCAGCGCCGCCAGTCCGGAAACCGCCAGCAACCAGAAGTCGCCGTTCCAGTACGCCTTGTTTTTGAACAGGAAGAAAATGCCTGCCAGGAAAAACAATACGGAACCGTAGTTGAGCAACAGTGCCGGAAGTAAATGCCGGAAGTGGTATTTCAAGATATTCAGGGATTCTGAAAGCGGAATCTTGTGTTCCAGCATACCCGTCAGGATGCCGTTGCCACTCCAGCCCGGAATAACCCAGGCATACCAGGCGACTGCCGGAAGCAGGAATGCGGCGTAAATCAGTCCTGCCAGAATGTATTTTCCCGAATAGCGTACCCCAACTTTTGCCACCATCGTAAACAGGTAGAGCCCGACCGTGGCATAAAAAAGAATAAAGGGAAGTTTGGCCCAGACCGCCAGCAGCAGGAAAAAAGCCGAATAAGCAGCGTGCCGGTACTTGTTGCTTTGCTGATACCGGAAAAACCAGCCAATACCCCAGATACTGCCGCAAAGCGCCAGGTTATCAGGGATTGGATTCATGGTGTAGTAGTAAAACAGCGGCGAAAAATTGAAAGCCCAGGCCAATAGCCCGGCAATGACGTCGTCTTTAAAAAGTGTTCTTCCAAGAAAAAAAATACCCCAAACGGTGAACAGGCCCAGCAGGAACAGGCAGACACGTGTAATGGTGATCGAGTCGCCCAACAGTTTATGCACGCAGGCGATGCTCCATTGCATGAGTGGGAACTCATAGCGGTAAATCGTCGTCGGCCCCAGGTTCGTGATGTTGACCCTCGGGTTCAGGATGTTAAAATCCTGTCGGTAAAAATTCTGGATGTTCAACTGCGTCTGCGACTGCCGCCACATGTGAATCCCCATCAGGTCGGTGCTGAAAATACGCCAGTGCATAGCCATGCTCAGCAATGGAATGATCCAGAACAGGTGGCGGATATTTTTATCAGAAATGAACTGTTTCATGGCTTTGAACGCTGTCGGGATAAGTTTGCTTTTTTAATCAGGCAGTACTTCCACTTTCAAATTATTGATGTAAAGCGGTTCGTCGGAGTCATTCCAGATACAGGTGCCGATTTTGTCCTTGTCCTCCTGTCCTTTCGGCAGTTTTTCCACAAACCGAAAGGTATGCCACGTTTTGGCCGCCAAAGCATCGTTTTTCAGGGGTCTTCCCCGCCAGTCATAGATCCGGTAATCTGCTTCGATACTGAAAACGAGCATACCCGGTATCTGGCTGCCTTCCTTTTCGCTGTACGCGTCAAAAGTGATGACCAGGTTTCCTTCGTCGGGGAAACTTTTCAGGCCTGATCGGAAAGCGAAAGAATACTGTTGTGCTTTATCAATTTTAGCCGCTCTCCGGCCGCCGATATCCACCGTTTTTGGCATTTCTGACAACGTATCCCAGGTGTACAAAAAGCGCCAGTCTTTGCGGACGGAGTCGGGATTCACATAAAATACATGCGTAATATTGCTGGGTTCCGAAGGCGTACTCCCTTCAAAGGAACCCATGGAAACGAGTTTTTTATCCTGCTCCAATTGAGAGAGCGGAATACCTCCTTCATGTGGAAAAAACCATTTGTCGCAGAGCACAATGCTGTTGGGGGGCACCGGTTCGCCGGAATACAGGCGCCAGGCTTCCCGCGTATGGTAGCGGTCGAAAACATCCAGTCCGAGCGGAATCGCGGCGGAATAGGCTTCGATGTAATAGACGTTTTCCGATTTGTTTGGAAATTTT
>JADLCC010000243.1 GCA_020847425.1 Saprospiraceae bacterium | reverse complement strand
TACCCACTACTGGCCATTTTTGTACGCTGGAACGATGTTCCGGAAATTCTTGGCCACTTTTAGATGCCGTATAAGCGTTCCAGCGTACCGGTTTTTCACCCAGGCTCAAAATGTCCAGTAGTGTGGTAAGATTACCCTACAAACTGATTCTTAATTAATTCAAAATTTTTGCCCCGGCAACCGTTCCAGTTTTGTGGCAAATTCAACTACATTTGCCCACTTTTTGATATAAATTCATTCCACCCGTTGAATTCCGCATGATCAAGTCCTTTTGTCTGCATTCATTTTGTTTCAGCAACGGATTTGCCTGTTGAATTCACTCTTCATCATGATCGAACGATGATTTTTGACCTGAAAATGATTCGGGAGTTTTACCAAAACTTCCCCGCCCGCGTGGACGCTGCGAAAGCGAAACTCAAACGCCCCCTCACCCTTTCCGAAAAAATTCTTTTCGCCCACTTGCATGCCGACAGCCCGCTGGCCGACTACAAGCGTGGTTCCGATTATGTATTTTTCCAGGTTGACCGCGTAGCCATGCAAGACGCTACGGCGCAAATGGCATTGCTCCAGTTTATGACCTGCGGCCGGAAAAAGGTAGCGGTGCCCAGCACCGTGCACTGCGACCACCTCATCACTGCGGACGTAGGCGCAGAAAAAGACATGATTGTCGCTTTGGATAAAAACAAAGAAGTATTCGACTTCCTGTCTACTGTTTCTCAAAAATACGGCATCGGATTCTGGAAACCCGGTGCAGGTATCATCCACCAGATCGTTCTGGAAAACTACGCTTTCCCCGGCGGTATGATGATCGGTACCGACTCCCACACGGTAAATGCCGGCGGCCTGGGTATGGTGGCCATCGGTGTAGGTGGCGCAGATGCGGTAGATGCCATGGCCGGCATGGCCTGGGAACTCCAGATGCCGAAACTGATCGGTGTAAAACTCACCGGCAAATTGCGCGGCTGGACCTCGCCGAAAGACGTGATCCTGAAAGTAGCGGGTATCCTGACCGTAAAAGGTGGTACCGGCGCTATCGTCGAATACTTCGGACCCGGCGCACAAAGCATGAGCGCTACCGGCAAAGGCACAATTTGCAACATGGGCGCTGAAATCGGAGCAACAACCTCCACTTTCGGCTACGACAAAAGTATGGCTCGTTACCTCAAAGCCACCGGCCGCAACAAAGTCGCCGCCATGTGCAACAAGGTAGCCGACTACCTCACCGGCGATGCGGAATGTTACGCCAATCCGGAAAAATACTTCGATCAGGTCATTGAAATCGACCTTTCCAAACTCGAACCGCATATCAACGGCCCATTCACGCCGGACCTGGCCTGGCCGCTGTCCAAATTTGCGGCTGCCGTCAAGAAAAACAAATACCCGGTCAAACTGGAAGTTGGCCTGATCGGCTCCTGCACCAACTCCAGTTACGAAGACCTCACCCGCGCCGCTTCGGTAGCGCGCCAGGCGAAAGAGAAAAACCTGGAAGTGCGCTCCGAATTTACCATTACCCCGGGTTCCGAACTGATCCGCTACACCGCGCAACGCGACGGCCTGCTGGACAACTTCAAAAACATCGGCGGCGTAGTGATGGCCAATGCCTGCGGCCCCTGCATCGGTCAGTGGGCGCGCCACATGGACGACAAGAAGCGCGCGAATTCGATCATGACTTCTTTCAACCGCAACTTCACCAGCCGCAACGACGGCAACCCGAATACGCACGCTTTCGTGGCTTCTCCGGAAATCGTGACTGCGTTTGCCATTGCCGGCGACCTGACGTTCAATCCGAAAAAGGGTACACTCATCAACCGCAACGGTGAAACAGTGAAACTGGACCCGCCAAAAGGCATAGAACTGCCCAAAGCAGGTTTCGCAGTAGAAGACGCGGGTTACATCGCACCGGCAAAAGGCGCGATCAAAATTGCCGTGGACAAAAAATCCGACCGCCTGCAATTGCTGAAACCGTTCGCAGCCATTGGCAATGGTGAACTGCAAAACATGCGCGTGCTGATCAAAGCCAAAGGCAAATGCACGACCGACCATATTTCTATGGCCGGCCCCTGGCTGAAATACCGCGGTCACCTGGAAAATATTTCCAACAACTGCTATATCGGCGCTGAAAACGCATTCAACGGCGAGCGCAACAACGTGCTCAACATCGAAACAGGCCAGTACCTGGAAGTTCCTGCTTCAGCGCGCTTGTACCAGAAAAAAGGCATCGGCACCATCATTTTCGGCGAGGAAAACCTCGGCGAAGGCAGCAGCCGCGAACACGCAGCCATGGAGCCCCGCTACCTCGGCGTGAAAGCTGTAGTGGTGAAATCCTTTGCACGTATCCACCAGACCAACCTGAAAAAACAGGGTATGCTGGCACTCACGTTTGCCAATCCGGCTGATTACGATAAAGTGCGCCAGGACGACAAAGTGAGCATCCAGGGTTTTGATTCCTTCGCTCCCGGCAAACAACTGACCATCGTGCTGGACCACAGCGATGGCACACAGGATAAATTTGCTGTAAACCACACGTACAATGAGCAACAGATCGAATGGGTGCAGGCTGGTTCAGCACTGAATAAAATCCGCAAGGATTTTGGTGTGAAGTAGACCCGAGCCCTGTTCGGGGAATAACTAACCGGCTGTTTGTGGTGAATCCGCAGGCAGCCGGTTTTTTGTAATAAAATTTTGAAAAGTGTAATTTTATTTTGAAAATTGACGCATCCACAATTTAGATTATGACATACAGTATCAATTCAAAAGAAGAGTACCTGCAAGTCATGGAAAAAGTAGAATCCTACTTGCTACGTGCTTCATCTGGAGGTGGTTTTCAATCCTTAAATCACGACGAGCGGGAAGAGCTCCGTCAAATTTCCCTGATGGCAGAGGCCTGGGAAGATGATATTCCATTAATGCCAATCAGACAGCCACAGACGCTTGTTGAAATGATCGAACTCAAAATGTATGAAAGAAAACTGAAGCAAAAAGACCTCGCGAAATTATTGGATGTTTCAGAATCCCGCCTGTCTGAAATAATGAAAGGTAAGCGCTCGATTAATATGGATTTTGCACAACGCCTGTATCTTAAATTGCAAATTGAACCAAAATTTATCCTGGAAAAGGC
>JADLCC010000242.1 GCA_020847425.1 Saprospiraceae bacterium | reverse complement strand
TCCGCCCGCGGGGTGTGGGGCTGGCTGCTGGCGATTGTCATCACCGGTTTTTACACGGTTTTGTATTTCTGTCCGGAAAACTGGCTGACCGGGCTGAGCCAGTTGTTTTCGCCCCTGAGCCAGGCCCTGCGGCATAAACCTGCCGATAAATGGTTCGTGTATGGCTCTTTATACACGTTTTCAGTGCTGGCACTGGGCATCAAGTTTATTTACAAATACCGCCACAACCGTTACCAGGTTATCCGGACGATTTCTGTGATGTTTTTCCAGACCGGCTTTTCTTTTCTTATTCCCGCCTTTTTGCAGGTAATGAGCCAGCCGGAATACTATTTCACCTATTTCTGGCCCCTGAAAGATTATTACGGCTCGCCGGGCGCCGTGCAGTACTACAGTTCTGCCACCAGTATCAGCGTGTATTTTATCGCTTTCAGCGCGCTCATGACTTTTGTAGGCACACCGGTGCTGACCTACTTTTTCGGCAAACGATGGTACTGCTCCTGGGTGTGCGGTTGCGGCGGACTGGCGGAAACAGCTGGCGATTCGTTCCGCCACCTCAGTGATAAAAGCCTGAAAGCCTGGAAGATAGAACGCTGGATGATCCACAGCGTATTGGTAGCGGTCGTACTCATGACGGGGCTGCTTTGGGCCAATTCCTGGCAACAAGGCGGCGTACTGGGCAGTTTTTCACAGGCGTACTCCAAGGCATATGGTTATATCATCGGCATGGCATTCAGCGGAGTAGTAGGAGTGGGCTTTTACCCGATTATGGGGAGCAGGGTTTGGTGCCGCTTCGGGTGCCCACAGGCTGCCATTCTGGGTTTGTTTCAGCGCAAAAAATCGAAATTCAGGATCACCACCAACGGCGACCAGTGCATCAGTTGCGGCAATTGCTCCACCTATTGTGAAATGGGTATCGACGTACGCGCCTACGCCCAAAAAGGGGAGGACATCGTGCGGGCCAGTTGTGTGGGCTGCGGCGTTTGTTCGGCTGTGTGCCCGCGGGGGGTGTTGAGGCTGGAATCGTGAGATGTGAGTCGTGAATCGTGAGACGTGAGTCGTGAGTATACAATCGCTCACAGTAGCCGGTATGTTTCATTCCTCGTGATGCCAACTCACGTCTCACCACTCACGTCTCACGTTTCACCACGCACGATTCACGACCGAAAACACCAGTTCCGGTTCGAAGCCTGCACGAATGAGTGCTGCTGCCGTTTTATCCCGTGCCTGTTCTTTTCCTTCGTAATGTGCTCTTTTTTTCTCGAATAACTGTTGCAGCAAATCAGTATAGGCTTTTTCGTCGATACTGTCTATCGCTTTTTCAATGAGTTCGGGATCGATTTGGCGCATCCGCAATTCGATTCGGATACGCACCCGACCCCAGTGGTTCACCCTGAATTTGCCGCCGGCAAAAGCCATGGCAAAACGCTCCTCATTGATAAAACCGTCGTTTTGCAGCACTTCGAAAATCTGCTCCGCAGCAGAGCGCGGTACACCCAGACTAGCCAGTTTGGTGCGCACCTCCTTGGGGCATCGCTCCTGGTAGGCGCAATAATATTCTAGTTTGGCTAGCGCCTCGTCGGTGGTGAGTGACTTCTTCATCGTGTGTGGTGAGTCGTGAGTCGTGAATCGTGAGTCGTGAGTATACAATCGCTCACTTTGGCCGGGATGTTTCATTCCTCGTGATGCCAACTCACGACTCACGACTCACAACTCACGTTCAATACGCTCTGGCGTCCTTATTTTCCACAAAATTCATAAAAGCGCGGTTGGCGACGCGGTTCCCGCCCGGTGTCGGGTAGCGGCCGGAAAAATACCAGTCGCCGCTGTTGTGCGGACAAGCCTGGTGCAAGCCGTCGAGGGTCTGAAAAATCACGTCCAACTGCGGTTTGATGTGTTTAGGGCGCACAATTTCGGCTACTTTTTTGCTGATCTGTTCGTATTCAAACAAATCATACAAAGCGATCACTTCGTTCGACACCGCTTCAATAGGCAGGTGTTCGGAGTTTTTACAGCGCTGGTAGGTTTCCTGCAACAGGTTTTCGCGGCCGCTTTCTTTAAGCAGTTCCACCAATGCCTGGAAAGCGACGAAATCCTTCATTTTGCTCATATCGATGCCGTAGCAATCGGGAAAACGAATCTGTGGAGCGCTGCTGAGGATGATGATGCGTTTGGGACGCAGGCGCGCTGTAATACTCACAATGCTGTCGCGCAGTGTGGTGCCCCGCACGATCGAGTCGTCGAGCAGCACCAGTGTGTCAATGTTATCCTGACAAATACCGTAGGTCACATCGTACACATGGCCGACCATGCTGTTGCGCGATTTTTTATCGGCGATAAACGTGCGTTGCTTGTCGTCTTTGTGTACCAGTTTTTCATTGCGCGAATGCACCTGGAGTATTTCCGAAAGTTTTTCAGGGGTAATATTGCTGCCCAGGGCCAGAATCTGATCCTTTTTCCATTGGTTCATTTCCGCGTCCAGTCCTTCCATGAGGCCGTAGTAGGCGGCCTCGGCAGTGTTGGGGATATAGGAAAAAACGGTGTTTTTTACGTCAAAATTGACCGCTTCCAGCGCTATTCTGGCGAGTTGGTGGCCCAGTTTTTTGCGTTCCTGGTAAATTTCGCGGTCGTTGCCCCGGCTGAAATAAATACGTTCGAAGGAGCAGGCGCGTTTCTCCCGCGTTTCGATGAAGGGCAGTTCTTCTACCTTGCCATTGTACTTAATAATGAGCGCGTGGCCGGGCTTCAGTTCCCTCACGTTTTTGTACCGGATATCGAACGCCGACTGGATGGCCGGGCGTTCGGAAGCGCCGACAACCACTTCATCGTCCACATACCAGTAAGCCGGGCGAATGCCGTTCGGGTCGCGCATGAGGAATGCATCGCCGTGGCCGATCAGTCCGCCGAGCACATAGCCGCCATCGAATTTTTTGCTGGCGCGCCGCAACATGCGCTGCACGTCGAGGTTCTCGAAAATGAGTTGGTTGAGGTTTTGGTTGGTATACCCGTCCGGTTTAAACCAGGTGTGCAGGCGCTGTACCTCGTCGTCGAGGAAGTGGCCTATTTTTTCCAGCACGGTCACCGTATCGCTTTTTTCTTTGGGGTATTGGCCCAGTTCCACCAGTTCTTCAAACAATTCATCGACGTTGGTCATGTTGAAATTGCCGGCGAGAAGCAGGTTGCGGGTAATCCAGTTGTTCTGGCGGTGGAAAGGGTGCACCATTTCGATGCTGTTGTCGCCGTGGGTGCCATAGCGCAGGTGGCCCATCAGCACTTCGCCCATGTAGGGCATGTTGGCGCGCAACCAGGCGGGATCATTTCGTTGTTCGGGCGTTGTGTTGTTGAGCCGCGCCCATACCATTTCGAACAAATCGGTGAGGTAATTGGAGGCATTGCTGCGTTTGCGACTGATGTAGCGGGTGCCCGGTTCGGGGTTGAGTTTGATGGTGGCGAATCCGGCGCCGTCTTGTCCCCTGTTGCGCATTTTTTGCAACAGCAGTTGCATTTTCTGCACCCCGTAAAAGGCCGTACCATATTTTTTGTGGTAAAAATCGAGTGGCTTGAGCAGTCGCACCACCGCGATGCCGCATTCATGCTTAATTGGATCGCTCATTACGAGTCGTCAGTGTTTTTGGAAAAAGTATACCCCTGAAATGAGCCGCAAAGGTACTATAAAAGTTCGAAGTCTATATAGACTTCGGACTGATGACTATTTAGACTTCGCACTTCGGACTGCCGACTTCGCACTGCCAGGCTTCGCACTTTTTTCAACCGGCGGCGCCGGTGGCACTTCTCCTTCAAACACCATCACACTAAGCGGCGGCAATTTGAAGGTGACGGAAGTTTCATGGCCGTGGGAAGGGTGTTTTTTGGCTTTTAACGGGCCATTTACGATGCCGCTACCGCCAAACTGTTTCGCATCACTGTTGAGTATTTCTTTCCAGACGCCGGCATAAGGCACACCCACGGTATATTCTGCCATAGGGTTGGTATTGAAATGGCAGACTACCAGCAACATCGGATCGTCATCATTGCCTTTGCGCAGGAAGGCCAGCACACAATTTTCGGTGTCGTCGCCCGATATCCACTGGAATCCGTCGGGGTGGAACTGTTTTCGCCAGAAAGAAGGGTGACTGGTGTAGGCTTCATTCATAGCCTTTACCCAGTTTTGCACACCTTTGTGGTAATCGTATTGGAGCAATTGCCAGGGCACGCCGAGGTCGTGGCTCCACTCGGTGGTTTGGCCGATTTCGCCGCCCATAAACAGGATTTGCGAACCCGGATGCACCCATTGGTGGCCGAGCAGGGCCCTCAGGTTGGCAAATTTTTGCCACTCATCGCCCGGCATTTTGTGTTGAAGAGAGCCTTTCATGTGCACCACTTCGTCGTGGCTGAGCGGCAGCATAAATTTTTCAGAAAAGGTATACACCATCGAAAAGGTGATTTCATTCTGATGGAAACGCCTGAAAATGGGCGGGCGTTTGAAATAACTCAGGGAGTCGTGCATCCAGCCCATCATCCATTTTTGCCCGAAGCCCAGTCCGCCGTCGAAAGTAGGTTTGGTGATGCCCGGAAATGCCGTGCTTTCTTCCGCTATGGTTTCCACGCCAGGGTACTCCTTGTACACCGCTTCGTTGAAATCTTTCAGGAAAGAAATCGCTTCCAGGTTTTCCCGACCGCCGTAAATATTGGGTATCCACTCGCCCTCTTTGCGGGAATAGTCGTGGTACAACATAGATGCCACGGCATCGACCCGCAGGCCGTCGACATGGAATTTATCCATCCAGAACAAGGCATTGGAGATCAGGAAACAGCGCACTTCATTGCGTCCGTAGTCGAACACGTAACTGTTCCAGTCGGTCTGGAACCCGCGTTTCGGGTCGGCGTATTCAAACAGATGCGTGCCGTCGAAGAGGTACAGGCCGTTGATATCGCCCGGAAAATGCGAAGGCACCCAGTCGAGCAGGACGCCGATACCTGCTTCATGGCATTTATCCATGAAATACATCAGGTCTTCTGGCGGGCCGAAACGGCTGGTAGGCGCATAGTAACCCGTGATTTGATAACCCCAGGATGGGAAATAGGGGTGCTCCATAACGGGCATAAGTTCCACATGGGTAAACCCCATTTCTTTGACATAAGGTACGAGGTCTTCTGCGAGTTCGCGGTAGCTCAGCGAGCGGTTGCCGTCTTGTGCGATTTTTTTCCAGGAACCCGGATGCACTTCATACACCGACCAGGGCTGCGGTTTTTGCGCCCTTTCTTTTCTGGCTTTCACCCAGGCTTCATCTTTCCACTGGTAGTCGTAGGACCATACAATAGATGCCGTGCCGGGCGCCGATTCCCAAAGCCGGGCAAAAGGATCGCCTTTATCGAGGTGAACGCCGGAGTACGTATGGATATGGTATTTATACACGGCGCCTTTGCCGATGCCCGGGATAAACCCCTCCCAGATGCCGCTGCTGTCCCAACGAGGGTTCAGCACGTGGCTTTCCGGGTTCCATTTGTTAAAATCGCCGGTTACGGAAACGCGTTGCGCATTGGGCGCCCAGACTGCAAAATATACCCCGCGTTCGCCATGCACTTCAACTGGGTGGCTACCCATTTTTTCATACAATCGAAAGTGTTTGCCGCTTTGCAAAAGCGCAATATCGAAGTCGGTAAGCAGGGAAAAGGATTTGGTTGTAGACATATGGAAGAAATGAAAATTCACACCCGGTAAAAATACCCTGAATTGGGTGAAAGGTAGTACAAACTATACAGAATGTGCACATTCTGATTTTTTATGACCGCTTGGCACAGTTTTGGTTAATAAGCGTCTGCCTCCTTTTAATTGTTTTCAAACCAAAGACAATCGCATGAATGGATCTTCCCTACACACAGTTTTACAACGTTTCCCGCTTTTGACGGCGCTTTCGGAGGCAGAATTGCAGCGCATGGCATTTATGTCCGAGCGGCGAACCGCTCCCAAACATTCCTTGATTTACCTGGCCGATGAGCCCAGCGAATACCTTTGTTTCCTGATTGAGGGCGCCGTAAAAATCGGCATTTATTCCCCCGACGGACGCGAAATCATAAAAAATATTCAGCACCCTTATACTGTTTTTGGAGAACTGGGCCTGGCCGGCGAGCTACACCGCTCTGAATTCGCCAGTTCCATGGGCCGCGATGTAGATTACCTGGCCGTAAAAGTGGAAGACTTCCGCTACCTGATGCAGCAAAATTTCCGGCTGGCACAAGCGGTTATGCTCAGCCTGGGCGATCGCCTGCGCCGCGCAGAACGCCACTGGGAATCGCTGATCCTGAAAGATGTGCGGACACGCATTGTTGAGTTTTTAAAAGAAAGTGCCGGCGAACACGGCCGTCAGGTGGGTTATGAAACCCTGGTGAAACATGGCCTGACGCAACAGGATATTGCCAACCTCGTCGGCGCCAGCCGGCAAACAGTGACGGCCATCCTGAACGAACTGAAAAAATCCAACCTCATCCATTTTAACCGGAATACGATTTTGATCCGGGATATGGACAAGCTTAACTAGGGATGAGGAATGAGGGATGAGGAATGGCCGAGCGTGATGTCCGACATCATGCTCGACCATTCCTCATTCCTCATCCCTTCATTTCGGGTACCCCGACTGTATCCAGCAATTAATACTATCCCGCGCAGCCTGCGACATGCCGCCGCCTTGTGGCATCGTTTTTTCAATTACTACTCTTTCCAGCACTTTACCGTCGTCCAGCAAAGCCTTGATGCCTTCATAAGTACGGTAATCGTGCGGGCCGGGGCCACTTCCGCTATGGCAACTCAGGCAATAATGGTCGATAATGGGTTTGATATTGGTGTTGTAGGAAAAAGAAACACCCGGAAGGGTGCAGGCCGGGCCTTCGGGGTCGTCTTTGCCGCAGGCATTGTAAAGGACAACCGAAAGCAAGGTTAAAAGGAGTACAAGCGGGCGTTTTTGGATGCTCGATGGCTTCATGTGTGTAATCGTTTGTTTGGAAAAATGGATGTGTGAAAGGGTTTGATGCTCCAAACATAACCTAAAATATCAAAGTCCGGCGTTGTGACACCGGACTTTGACTG
>JADLCC010000241.1 GCA_020847425.1 Saprospiraceae bacterium | reverse complement strand
GATGCGTTTAACGAATTGTCCAACGGAACCTCCGATCTGAGTTACTGGGACATTGGCTTCCTGCAATTCCGCAAAGACGGCGCATTCGTGCCCGATACGGAACTGCCGTTTATTTCCAAACTCTTCAGCGGCATACCTGAAAACACCAGCGTTGGCGACCCGACGATTGCCAAAAACTCGCCGTTTATCATTGCTTTCGACTTTTTTGCCAACGATGGTTCGTTTTATGATATTTACGGAGCGAACAGTGAAACCGGTGATAACGACCTGATTGTGAGCGACAACGGCGACCTCGGCTGGCCGAGTTATAATCGCCTGGACAATGGTTTGCTGTACCACAGCCCCGATATTTTCGGCGACAACGACCTGTATTTGCAGCCATTGGCGTCCAATAAAATTGCAGCGCAGGGCAATGCGGCGCTGACCGTTATCAGCCGTCAGTTGGGTGTTTGGTATGCTACCGGCGACCGCAGTTTGCAGGTGGGTACCGGCGAGCCAAAGCTTGCTCCACTGGCGATCTCTGTTGCGCCGAACCCGACAACCGACCGCGTACGGGTACAACTCGACAGCCCGGCTTCGGCATCGGCACAGGTCGTTGTCAGCAATTTGCTGGGTGAAGCGGTATTGATCCAAACGGTACAATTGTCTGCCGGCGCCAACCAGTTCGACCTCAGCCTGCAAACACTGCCTGCCGGTACGTACCTGCTGCGTGTTGCTACGGAAAAAACCGGGGCTGCGGTGAAGGTGGTGAAGCAGTGATGTGTACATGATGTTTTTACCATATAGTTATCGGTTATCAGTTATTAGTTATCCGTGTTGATACTCAAGTGTTTGTAAATGTTTGAGTATCAACACAGATAACTAATAACTGATAACCGATAACTATTTATGAGATTATCCAAACTCAACATTCATCCCACTAACGATTATGAAACGCTGTCTGTTCCTACTGTTTTTCGCACCGTTTTTCCTGCTGGCGCAAACCCCGCTTTCCTACGTCGATCCTTTTATCGGCACCGGCGGACACGGACATACTTATCCCGGTGCTACTGCGCCATTCGGCATGGTGCAACTCAGTCCGGACACGCGGATCGACATGATGGACTGGGACGGCTGTTCGGGGTATCATTACTCCGATTCGACGATTTACGGGTTTTCGCACACGCACCTGAGTGGAACGGGCGTGGCCGACTACTGCGATATTCTTTTTATGCCCATCACCGGTGGCGCGCGGCTGGAGCCGGAAGAATACGCTTCGCCGTTTAAAAAAAGCAGGGAAAAAGCCGAAGCGGGTTACTACTCGGTGTTTTTGGAACGCGACCGTATCCTGTGTGAAATGACCGCTACCGAGCGCGTCGGCGTGCACAAATATTCCTACCCGCTGAACCAGGAAAAAGGTACGCTGCTCATCGACCTGCGCCACCGCGACGAGGTGCTGGCATCGGAACTTACCATTGTGAACGACCGCGAAATAGCCGGTTACCGCATCTCCAAATCATGGGCGCAGGAGCAACGCGTTTATTTTGTAGCCCGTTTCAGCAAACCCTTTTTCAGCAGTATCGCGCTGGATATGGCCAAAAACCCGCGTGAAGCGGCGCCGACGGTCAACAGCAAAGCCATTGTGGGTTTATTGAGTTTTTACAACGAACAAACGCCGCTGGTCGTAACCGTCGGCATTTCCGGTACCAGCATCGAAGGCGCGCGGCGCAACCTGGATGCCGAATGCCCCGATTTTGATTTTGAAAAAATAAAAGCCGCCACGCAGGAAAAATGGCGCAAACAATTGTCCAAAATAGAAGTGGAAGGCGGCAGCAAGGCACAAAAAACCGTTTTTTACACAGCGCTGTACCACTCCATGATCGCGCCCAACCTGTGGAACGACGTTGATGGCGCTTACACGGGACGCGACAGCAAGGTACACTCCGATCCGGGCCACGAAGTATACACCGTTTTTTCACTCTGGGATACGCACCGCGCACTGCATCCCTTGCTGAACATCCTGGAACCAAAACGAACAGGTGATTTTATCCAGACTTTCCTGCGACAATACGAACAAAGCGGCCGGCTACCGGTGTGGGAACTCGCGGCCAATGAAACCGAATGCATGATCGGCAACCATTCCATCGCCGTGATTGCCGATGCCTATGCCAAAGATATCCGCAATTTCGACCTGCCGCTGGCATACGATGCGATGGAAAAAACGACAGCGCAAAACCGGCCAGACCTGAATGCTTACCGCGCCTGGGGAAGTGTACAATCCGCAGACTCGCCCGAATCCGTGTCCAAAACACTCGAATACGCATACGACGACTGGTGTGTGGCGCAACTGGCAAAAGCTGTGGGCGATAGTAACTCGTACCGCATCTATATCCGCCGGGCACAATCCTACAAAAACCTGTTTGACCCTGCCACGCGTTTTTTCAGGGCCCGGAAAAATTCGGCCTGGTATACGCCCTTCGACCCGTACGAAGTCAATTTTAATTACACAGAAGCCAATGCCTGGCAGTACAGGTTTTCGGCGCAACAGGATATCGGCGGCCTTATGCGCTTGATGGGTGGCACACAACAGTTTGAAAATCAACTGGATAGCCTTTTTTCGGCTACCACCAAAACAACCGGCCGCAACCAGGCGGACATCACCGGGCTTATCGGTCAGTACGTGCAAGGCAACGAACCCAGCCACCATATCGCTTACCTCTACAACTATGCCGGCAAACCTGCGAAAACGCAACAACGCATCCGGCAGGTCCTGGACGGTCAATACGCCGACCAGCCCAACGGCCTGAGCGGCAACGAGGATTGCGGCCAGATGTCGGCCTGGTATGTGCTGTCGGCCATGGGTTTTTACCCGGTACTTCCCGGTAGCGATGCATACGTCATCGGTACGCCGATCTTCGAAAAAGTGCGCCTGCACCTGGAAAACGGCCGCACTTTTACCATCAGCGCGCCAGGCGCCTCCACCCAAAACCCATATATCCAGGGCGCTTTGCTGAATGGGAAACCTTACTCCAAATCCTGGTTTACCCATGCTGTATTGACCGATGGCGGCGAACTGACCTTTAACATGAGCGATCAGCCATCCGATTGGGGAACAGGTGTTTCCGACCGACCTGTTTCGGAAATCACGGAGGAACCAATCGTACCGGCGCCTTTTGTCGCACGGGGTGATGCAACGTTCCGTGATCGGCAGACCATTGCCCTGGAATGCATCGACCCGGAAGCCACCATCCGGTACAATGTGATCAAAAATCCTGTTTCAAAAGAAAAAATATACAAGAAACCCTTTGAAATAAAAGCATCTACCCGCATTTCATTTCAGGCGGAGAAAGCCGGCAGGTACAGTGCACCGCAGCGTGCCGTTTTTCATCAATTGCACGCCGACCGCCGGGTATTGCGCTACAACACACAATACAATCCCCAATACACCGGCGGCGGCGATGAGGCGCTTATCGACGGTATTCGAGGCGGCGACGATTTCCGCGCCGGCGAATGGCAGGGTTTTGAAGGCCGGAACCTGGATATGGTTATTGATTTGGGTAAAAAGCAGAAAATAAATCGTTTGACGGCGCATTTCCTGCAGGATGAAAATGCCTGGATCTTTTTCCCCACAACAGTACAATTTGAAATATCCGACGACGGCGAGCACTTCAGTCCGGCCGGAGCAGTGGCTTGCCCGGTAGCGCCAACTGAAAAAGGTGCGCTGCAATATGATTTCCAGGTGTCGCTTTCTGACATCAAAGCCCGGTATGTGCGCGTCATCGGTGTTTCGCAGGGCCAGTGCCCGCCCTGGCACAAAGGCGCGGGGTATCCCTGCTGGGTTTTTGCGGATGAAGTGGTGATTGAGTAGTTTTTTTTACCACATAGACACAATAGACTTTCCACATAGATCACATATTTCACGCACTGTATGTTTTTATACTATGTGATCTATGTGGAAAGTCTATTGTGTCTATGTGGTAAAGACAATTATTCCCCACAGATGCCGTTTTTTTGCATTCTTTTTCAATCGAGTCCGTTTTCGTTCCTAAATTTTTATCCATGCTTGCTTTCAACCTGCGCAATGGTATTGCAGTCCTTTTGTGCGCTTTACCCCTTGTATTTTTTGCCCAGAAAACCAACCCTCCGGCCGGCAAGCCTACTGCCGCCAACAAGCCCGCCGCACCGGCACTTCCTCCGGCTACAGCCCCTTATGCCGTTCGGGATACGGCCATTGCCAAACTTTTCGACAAACCTTCCGACATCCAGTGGGTGAAAATTTTTAAAGGCAGGCTGGACGATGCATCGGTGGTGGATATTGCACTGGGTTTTGATGGGCAGTCGTGTCGAGGATATATGGCATATGCCAAAAGCCGCATTCGTTTCCGGCTCGAAGGATATTTCGATACGCTTTCCGGCTTCCAGCTGGAAGAGCGGGATTTGGCACGCGGCCTCACCGGATACCTCACCGGGACTTACCGCAACCGCCGCTTGACGGCAGAATGGACCAATTTCGACCGCACACTGGGCAGCCGGATTGAAGCCGAAGAGCTGGGTCCGGGGCAGTCGATCACCGTCAATTGCAGCGACAACAAGTGGAGCAGCCGCTATATTACGCGGTACAACAACGCCCGTTGCGACATGGTGCTGGTGCGTTCGCACAACGGCGCACTCGACGGATTCCTGTGGGTGGAGGCCGACAATAAAACCTACCGGTTGAAAGGCGATATCGTGCACGATGGGAACTACGAAATAGAAGCCCTGCTGCCCAATGGTAAAGTGGCGGGACTGCTGCAAGGCAACCTCAAACCGGGTCAGAATACGGATTGTAACTGGATCGGAAGCGGCGAAAAACGAACCTTCAAGTTCACCCTCAAGGAACATTTCCTTTCGGGTTGTTACGAATACGCCGACTACGCCACGAGTTATGATGCCTTGTATCCGCGCACGCCCTGTTCCGGCTGCAATACCTGGCTCGATCAGCAGGTGACCAACTGGGTAAATCGTTGTAAAACAACACTTACTGAAAAAAAAGCCGCACTCACTCCCGCCAATCGCAGCGCACAACGCGCCAGCGCCTGGGCCGAAGTGGCCTGCTGGACCGAAAATATTTTCAGCGGTTATTTCTCTTTTTCGGAAACCTGGGATCCGCGTATCGACGGCGTTTCCTACAACTTCGATCTGCGGACCGGCAAGCCCATTACATTCAATGAGTTGTTCAACAAAGGCTTCGACGCCAAAGACTGGCTGGCTGATTATGCCAAACGCGAATCGCCGAAATTGCCCGCTTTTGCCATCGATCCGCAGTACCGCGAATGGCTGACTAAAGAAGGTTTTCCTTTGTTCACCCTGCGCCGCGACGGGCTGGAAATCAGCACCCTTTTCCATCCTTCTTACGGCCGCCAGGCGCTGCTGGTGCCTTATGGGAATTTGAAACCGTATATGCGGAAGGACAATCCTGTGGCGGATTTGGTGAAGTAAAAGACAACAATAGAGAAAACTGGAAGCGCCCCGAATTTAAGCCCTGGCAGGGCGATAATATCATCACCGATATTACCGCCCCGCCAGGGCTCCTATATTATCTACACGGTTTTATCTACAAATATGACCGCCGCGCTGCGGCCAGCATCCGCTACACATACCTGTTCAACAAATTCTCAAACATCTCCTGCCGTCCGCTCCGTTGCTCCGGTTCGCCGTTGCGTTGCGCTATTTTGTGCAGGTCTTTCAATTTGAGTTTACCCGCTTCAAAAGCCTTGCCTTCATCGGAACCGAAAGAAGCGTAGCGCTCTTCCAGCATTTTTTTGTACGCAGAATTTTCCAGCACCTCGTGCGCAGCCAGCAAGGCCCGCGCGAAAACGTCCATGCCGCCGATGTGTGCGTGGAAAATATCCTCCAGATCAGTGGAGTTGCGGCGCGTTTTGGCGTCGAAGTTGACGCCGCCGCCCTGTATGCCGCCAGATTGTAAAATCACCATCATGGCTTCCGTCAGTTCCATCACGTTGTTGGGAAACTGGTCGGTATCCCAGCCGTTCTGGTAGTCGCCGCGGTTGGCGTCGATGGAGCCGAGCATACCCGCGTTGGCAGCCACCTGGAGTTCGTGCTGGAAGGTGTGCAGCGCCAGGGTGGCGTGGTTGACCTCGATATTGAGTTTAAAATCCTTGTCCAGCCCGTATTCGCGCAGGAACCCGACGCAGGTAGCGGCGTCGAAGTCATACTGGTGTTTGCTGGGTTCCATCGGTTTGGGTTCGATAAAGAATGACCCTTTGAAACCCGCTTTTCGGGCGTAGTCTTTGGCCATGTGCAGGAAGCGCGCCAGGTGGTCGAGTTCCTTTTTCATGTTGGTATTCAGCAGGCTCATGTAGCCTTCGCGGCCGCCCCAGAACACGTAGTTTTCGCCGCCGAGTTTGATGGTGGCATCGAGCGCGTTTTTCACCTGCGCGCCGGCATAGGCCACTACGTCAAAGTCGGGGTTGGTGGCGGCGCCATTCATGTAGCGCGGATTGGAAAACAGGTTGGCCGTTCCCCAGAGCAGTTTTACGCCTGAATCCGCCTGTTTTTGCGCAGCGTAGTCGGTTATTTTTTGCAAACGCCGTTCGCTTTCCCGCAGTGTCGGGCCTTCCTGCACGAGGTCGAAATCGTGGAAACAGTAGTACGGGATGCCTATTTTGGTAATGAACTCGAAAGCCGCGTCCATTTTATCGTAGGCCTGCTGCACCGGGTTTTTCGCTTCGAGCCAGGGAAATGCTTTGGTGCCGGGTCCGAAAGGGTCGCCGCCTGTTCCGCAGAGGGTATGCCAGTAAGCCACTGCAAATTTGAAGTGCTCCGTCATGGTTTTGCCGCCCACTTTCTGGTTGGCATTGTACCAGCGGAAAGCCAGGGGATTGTCCGACTTGGGGCCTTCGTACTGGATAGAGGAAATGTTTTTGAAATAAGTGCGTTCGCCGGTGATTACTTTCATCGTGAGTTGTGAATTGTGAGTTGTGAGTGGTTGGCACGGTTAGTATGGAGGGAACCTGGCTTTATACTGGCGAATGTAGAGCGATATTTAATTCATCTTTCCATTTTGTATAGGCAATTTGGTGAGATTCCTGCGATTTCTCCGGCTCGTAGCGGTGAACGATGGTTCCGCCCTGCATGGCTTCTTCAACGCTTGCGTACATGCCGACGGACACGCCTGCCGCCTTGGCCGCGCCAACGGCGCCGGTGGTGGCGTGCATTTCAATTTCACTGCCGACCAGCGTGGCGATGGTATTGGAAAAAATGGCCGACTGAAACAGGTTGTCGTTGCCCACGCGCAGGATGTTGACCGGGATGTTCATTTCGCGCAATGCTTCCATGCCATATACAAAGGCAAAAGCGATGCCTTCGAGTGCAGCCCGGTACAAATGGCGTTTTTCATGCCTGTTAAAATTCAGGCCGAGTAAGCGGGATCCGGGCGTTCGGTTGCCCAGCATGCGTTCTGCGCCGTTGCCGAATGGCAGCACCGTCACGCCATCGGAGCCGATCGGAACAGTGCCGGCCGCCAGTTCCATGTCCGGGTAGCCCAAGGCATTGTCGCCGATGATTTGCCGGATAAAACGGTACTGGCTGCCCGATCCGTTGATGCACAGCAATATGCCCGTGAGCGGATGGTCCGGGGTGTAATTGACGTGCGCAAAACCGTTGACCCGCTGTTGCGGATCGTGTAATGGTCCTGCCGCAACGGCATACACCACGCCGGAAGTGCCGCCGGTAGCAGCTACTTCGCCCGGACGAAGTACGTTGAGTGAAAGCGCATTATTCGGCTGGTCGCCAGCGCGGTAGCCGACCGGGATGCCAGCCGGGATGCCGAGTGCGGATGCGGCGGCAGCATGCAGTTTGCCCTGCTGCTCAAAAACGCCCCTGACGGGTGGCAGCATCGTTTCCGGGATGTCGTAGTATTCCAGCAGTTTTTTGGCGAGGCCGTTTGCCTTAAAATCCCAAAAAATGCCTTCCGACAGACCGGTGATGGTCGAGCATATTTCGCCCGTCATGCGGTATGCGATATAATCGCCGGGCAGCATGATTTTGTCTATTTTTTTGAAAACGTCCGGCTCGTTTTCCCGGACCCAGCGCAGTTTGGATGCCGTGAAATTGCCGGGCGTATTGAGGTAGTGTTCCAGGCAATAAGGCGCTCCGATCGACTGGAAAGCCTGGTCGCCGATGGCAACTGCCCGGCTGTCGCACCAGATGATGGATGGGCGCAATACTGCTCCCTGCGCATCGAGCGCTACCAGGCCGTGCATCTGGTAGGCAATACCGATCGCCGCGATCTGTGCCGGGTCGATCTGCGTTTTGTCCAGCAGCCGCCGGGTAGCATGGCACACTGCTTCCCACCAGACGTCGGGGTGTTGCTCGGCCCAGTCGGGCTGAGCAGCGATAATGTCCATTTCCCGGTCAGGATAATGTGATGTGCCGACAATCCGGCCGGTGTCGGCGTGTACGAGCGCCGCTTTGATGGAAGAAGAACCTATGTCGAAGCCGAGGAGATACAAGGAGAAAGTGGGTAAGAAGTGAAAAAAAATAAATTTTAACAACAGAATAAAATCCTGAAAATATGCAAATTGAACGAATTGAGGGCAAAGAAAAGCGCTTTTTTGCTGCTTTCTGAATTATTTTGTCAAAGAGGGTTTGGTCAGACAATTCATTTTTTAATAGGTTGCATACCAGAAGTTAAATATTCATTAAATTTGCTGCTTCGATTTTTAATTCTTCGCGAAACGTTGTGTTAGACAATCCTTCTCCAACCATTTTTGTTCCCACAACCGTTTTTTGTTTTTTTTAATCGCATCAAATTATTCGTTAACCAAATCATTTCTTTCTATGAAAAAAGTCCTACTCGGGCTGGCGCTGCTGCTTGCATGCGCCACGCTGACCTATGCGCAGCGAACAGTGACCGGCAAGGTCACTGATGAACAGGGAGAGCCGCT
>JADLCC010000240.1 GCA_020847425.1 Saprospiraceae bacterium | reverse complement strand
TTGCTTTGGCCGCAATTTGGTCATAAACCTGGCGTAAATGATTGATTTCCTGTGCTAGACTGACATCTCCGGAGGCATTGGTTTCGATGTACCGGCGCACCAGAGGTTCCGTGTCTTCAAAAAACTGCGCTGCGGAAAACCCGAATTTGCCCAGTTTTTTCTGTGCATCGCGGTCGAGCCAGAGCACCGAATTGCGGCGCAGGAGCACGGGAAATGCAATGTTGAAATGCTGGAACAGGGAACGCCGTTCGAGCCAGTACGCCAGTTCGCCGCCGCCGCCGATGTAGGCCAGATTGGGCAGGATCATTTCCTGGTACAGCGGGCGCAGCACGACATTCGGACTGAATCGCTCAGGGTGCCGGTCGAGTTCGGCCAGTATTTCCGCTTCCGAAAAACTCAGGTTGGTTTGCAGCACCTGGTATGTGCCGCCCTCTAGTACTATGCGCTGGCGCAGTCCCGGTTTCATGTAAAACAGGTTGATTTCCCGTGGCGCGGCCTGTGTTTTAAAACCCAGTTGATTGAGTTGGGCGATGGTCTGATTGACCAGGTGAAAAGCCGTTTGTTCCTGCAATTCGGCTTGAATGACCGGGATAAAATGACGCTTCAGGCTTGCATCGTTCATGTCGACAACAACGAGGCCGTATTTCCCTAACAATTCGTGCAGCAAAGCCCGGGTTGTTCCGGCAAAATCCCGGGCAGATGCGCAGGCCCGCTGTACCCGTCCAAACAACGCGGCCGCCGATTCACTTTCCCCCAGGATGCCGCGCAATTCTTCCAGCACGGGTTGCAGACTTGCGGTGTCCATGGAGCCTGTGGGACCTTCCGTTTCGGGTTGCCAGACGAGTCGCTTGCCAAACAGGTTGATTTTATTGACCTCCTCTATATCGTGGTCCTCGCTGCCCAGCACAAATACGGGGACAATACGCCGGCCGGTTTCCTGCTGTACTCTTTCCGCTAAATTAATGGTTGTCAGGGCTTTGTAGATGAAATACAAAGGCCCCAGCAACAGACTGGGCTGGTGCGCCGTCGCCACTGTAAACGTATCTTCATGGCTCAGGGCGTCAATATTCGCCAGAACTTCTGATTGCTCCGGCAGTTGTGCGTATTGCTGTTTCAGCACGGCTACCAATTCGGCGCGTGGAAAACTTTGCTGCGCTTTGGTCCGAATTACTTCGGTAAAAGCGCCCGGCTGCGCTTCATGCACATAAAATGGTTTCAGGCGTTCGTCGCCCGTAGCGTAGGCAACGTCTGTTTTGGCCAACTGAGGAACCTGGTCGAAGGGGAGGAGGGTTTTGTGTACTAGCATATTTGCAAATGATGAAACGGCAAAACTGAAAAAAGGGAAAGTTGTTGCAGGAATGTTGTGAATTGTGAATCGTGAGTGGTGAATCGTGAATCGTGAGTGGCATCTAGTTTGAAGAACATGCTGCACTAAAAGTTTACGAGTACATTCTTCTAACTCGATGCCACTCACGACTCACGATTCACGACTCACGATCACAGCGCTTCCACCAATTGCTCCGCCGCTTCCTTCAACTTATTCACCTGCTGCTTGCGTTGTTCGACGTGGGCATGGGGCAGTTGTCCGGAGCGCGAAACGGCGTTAAGGGCGTTGGTGGCTTCGCGGGTGGCTGTAAAGACCTGATTGGCTGCTGCGCGGATGTTTTCTTTTTCACTTTGCAGGGTATTGTTTTGGCGGGCCTGTTGCCACAGGTGCCAGGCTTTCCGGTAACGCAAAGTACCCAGGTTGTACTGCAGGGCAAAGGTTTCATACTGCAAATTGAACAACATATTTTGCAAAAACTCCTTGCCCAGCGTTGCGCTGTTGTTTTCCAGAGAATCCGTAAATTGATACAGTGTCGACTGCACGTCCATTAGTTTATGTTGCAGTGTTTCCGCTTTTGAAACGGAAAAAGTACGGCTGCCGAGCAAATCCTCCAGGGCAGGCATGACGGTAGCGCGTCGGGCGCGTATTTCGGAGGAACGCAGCGACAGCAATCCCTGCTGAATGGAAGACTGTCGTTCGCGGGTGAGTTCAAAAACGGGCGGGCGCAGGGTCATCCGGTGTACGTCTTCAGTCCCTTTTTGAAAGAAAAAACGCGCCTCGTTGCCCATAGCGGTGACGGTGGCAGCCAGGTTTTTCGTTTGTTTTTCAGCCAGCATCCGGTCCAGTAGATACACTTCGCGTTGCGCCATCTGGATATAAGCCAGGCTGCGATTGTGCCAGATTTCCAGGCAGATATTGTATATTTTGTCGCAATTCAGCGTGCGTTCCGAGGCTAAATATTCGGCATCTGCCCGGGCGATCAACCTGCGTAGTTCGTCAAGTTGTTGCCCGTCGGGCAAGTCGGCGTTTTGGTGGTATGTCCTTTCAAACTGCCCCGTCCACATGGAGCCTTTTAGTTTGTACAACAGAGCGGCCACGTCGTCGGGCGAATAAAACTTCACCGCCTGGGCGCGTCGTTCCGGCGATTCCATCCGGTCGAATAAGCTGCGGGCGTGGTTATGGTATTGTTCCAGCAAAAGCGTCTGCGCCAGAAACCAGCTCGTGTCCAGTTGTACACTGTCCTGCAGGATGGTTTCATCGGCCAGCGAATCGAGCAGCCGGTGCAGGTCGTAAAACATGCCCCAGTAGTTTTGGCCCAGGCTGAAAACAGCGCGTTCATTGCTGCCGTTGAATTGCAGGACACGGTTTTCCATGTTCAGCATCCGGTGTACGGAATCCAGCGACAGCCAGTATTCGAGCGTATCGCGGAAGGCAAATTTATCTTCGCCGGCTTCGGACAGGTACGCACTGATTTCAGCGTTGGAAGACTCCCGGAATACCCGCTCCTCAACCGGTTTTTCCAGCAATTGCCAGACCGGGTCATCGGGTAAATGATTGACCACGAAACGCTCCGGAGGGGGCATAAAATAGCGTTCGTTGACCGTGTAGGCGCCGCTTCCGGGCACGGGCACGCCCCAGGTGGGGTCAAAAAGCCGCCAGGCGCCGTCTGCTTTGGCTGCCACCCAGGCATGCCCGAGCCTGGGAATACTGCCATCGGGATCTTTTACGATGCCGGTCACCACTTCACAGGGCAGGGCAAGTTCTTTAGCCAGCGCACAAAACAGGTTGGCATAACCCTGGCAGACAGCACTCCGGTTGTGCAGCACCTGTGGAGCGCTCTGGTCCTCGATGTACTCCGGCGTGGCCCAAAAGTCGGACATCGGGTAGTCGTCTTCGTAACTGATATTCAGGGTAATCCAGGCATAAACCGCGCGGAGTTTTTCCACTTCAGTGTCGCTTTCTTCCGCCAGGTATTGCGCCAGTTTGGGAATGGCACGGGTACGGCTGTTCGGCGCGTTCAGGCTGTATTCGTCGATAGCCGAAAATGGCTGGCTGTGAACCGGCAAGTGGAAAAACAGGCAGATGAGCATTGAATATTTCATAGAAAACCTGATTCATGCAAGTTCGTTCGGCTTTTAGTGGTGGCATGGGTTGACCAACTTTATATAAAGAGTATTTCGCCCGAAATACTCTTTATATAAAGTTGGTCAACCCA
>JADLCC010000239.1 GCA_020847425.1 Saprospiraceae bacterium | reverse complement strand
TTTTACAACGACGCCCGCGAACTGAAAGGCCAGGTCGTGCGCCTGCATAAAGTGGAAAAAAGCGACGACGGTATGAAAATTACCGCCGGCTGGGGCAGCAATGTGAAGGGGTCCTGGCGCAACGACCGCTACACCGCCGAAATCGTTTTTATGGACCAACTCATGGCTGTTATGCCCTTTGAAGTGGGTCTGGAGTGGGATGAAGGCGTTAATGCCGTCTTTTTGCCGGATAAAGGGCAGCAGGTTTTCCTGCAACCCGACGAAGAAGACACAGAGGCATTTGAAGAAGTACTCGCTAAACTCGATGCGCTGATCGGCCTCAACGAGATCAAATCCAAAGTGCGGGAACACGCGCAATACATTCAGTTTCTACAACTTAGAAAAGAAAAAGGATTTGCTGAAAAAGACGGCATCAACGTGCATTCTATCTTTATCGGCAATCCGGGCACGGGCAAAACAACCGTTGCCAAAATGATGGGCCGCTTGTACAAAAAAATGGGCTTGCTCACCAAAGGACATGTCCATGAAGTGGACCGCACCGATCTGGTCGGCGAATACATCGGCCAGACGGCGCCCAAAGTGAAAGACGCTATCGAAATGGCGCGCGGCGGCGTCCTGTTCATCGACGAAGCCTATTCTCTGGCCCGCAGCGCAGAAGATTCCAAGGATTTTGGCCGGGAGGTGATCGAGATTCTTGTAAAAGAATTGTCCAACGGCCCCGGCGACCTCGCCGTTATTGTTGCCGGTTATCCGAAAGAAATGAAAACGTTTCTGGATTCCAATCCGGGTCTGCGCAGCCGTTTCAAAATGACCTTCGAGTTTGCCGACTACCTGCCGCAGGAACTCAGCCTGATTGCCGAATACGCCTGCAATGAGAAAGAAGTCATTCTGGCCAAAGAAGCACAATTGCTTGTCAATGAGATGATTACAGAAGCGTTCCGGAGTCGCGACCGCGCTTTCGGCAATGCCCGTTTTGTACATGATCTGATTGACAAAGCCAAAATACAGTTGGGCCTGCGTATGATGGGCAATCCGGAAGTGCGCAACCTGGCTTCGGAAGCGCTGACGGTGATCCTGAAAGAGGACGTGGAAAAAGTAAAAGTGACCCAAAAACGACCGCTGCCCAATATTCCGGTCGATGAAGCGCTGCTCACGGTTGCCCTGCACGAACTGGACAGCCTGATCGGGATGCAAAACATCAAGAAAGACATCCGGGAACTGGTGCACCTTGTCCGGTTCAACCGCGAGGCCGGCCGCGATGTACTGGGCCGTTTTTTCCTGCACACCGTTTTTGTGGGCAATCCGGGCACCGGCAAAACAACTGTGGCGCGTATCCTGACCAAAATTTACAAAGCGCTCGGTGTACTCGAACGCGGCCACATGGTCGAAACGGATCGCCAGGGCCTGGTAGCGGGATACGTGGGACAGACCGCCATCAAAACCTCCGAACGGGTGGAGGAATCCATGGGCGGCGTGCTGTTCATCGATGAAGCCTATGCACTCACGAATACGGGCCGCGGATCGCAGGGCGACTTCGGCGACGAGGCCATTCAAACCCTGCTGAAACGGATGGAAGACCACCGGGGTCAGTTCTTTGTTTTTGTGGCCGGTTATCCGGAAAACATGGATATTTTCCTAAAAACGAACCCCGGCCTCAACAGCCGCTTCGAGAAAATCCTGCGTTTTGAGGATTATGCGCCGGAAGAATTGCTGGAAATCGCGCTGTATATGTTCCAGCAGGAGCATTACCGCGTGGAGGAAGAAGCCCGCGAATACCTGGGCAAGTACCTGCATTTCCTGCATCAGTTCCGCGACAAATACTTCGGAAACGCGCGTGCGGTTCGCCAGGTGGTTATGGAAGCCATTAAAAACCAGAACCTCCGAATTGCGCACAACCGTCCGGAAGAAGATGAACGGATGCACACCATTACTGCCGACGATGTGGCAACATTCACTTTTGAAAAAGATAAACTGAATCTGTTTGTTCGGAAAAATATTGGGTTCGGGAAATAGATGGAACACGGATTGAACGGATTAGACACGGATTTTAAATGATTTTACTAAAAATCCGTGTCCAATCCGTTCAATCCGTGTTCTATAAAATCCCAAAAAATCGGCCTATCCTCAAAATCCGCGTCCCCATCCAGAACAAAGACGCCGAATTGCAGTTTTGGCTGGTATGAAAAAGATAGTCGTAGCGGTTACCGGCTCTTCCGGGTCGATTTATGCAAAAACCCTGCTGGATAGCCTTGCGAACCTGGGTGCGCAATTGGATGCCGTCGGCGTAGTGTTTTCCGACAATGCGCGACTCAACTGGGAACTGGAAATCGGAACGGTGGATTTGAGCCCCTACCCTTTCCATTTTTATGAGAAAAACGACTTTTTTGCCCCGTTTGCCAGCGGCTCCGCTCAATATGATACCATGATAGTTTGCCCTTGTTCCATGGGCACTTTGGCGCGTATCGCTACTGGTATCAGCAACGACCTGGTTACCCGTGCGGCAGATGTCGTACTCAAGGAGCGGCGGCGGTTGATCCTCGTCACACGCGATACACCGTTGAGCCTCATTCATATCAACAACATGAAAACGGTGACCGAAGCAGGTGGTATCATTTGCCCGGCAAGTCCGTCTTTTTATTCCAAACCCGTTGATTTAGAAGCCATTGCAAGAACCGTTACGGATCGTGTACTCGATCTTGCCGGCTTTCAGTTAAAAAGTTACCGCTGGGGCGAAACGGAACCCTGAACAAACACGTTTTCTTTCCCCACCACACACATTTCAGTACTCACGACTCACCACTCACGATTCACGAAATGGCTTACAGTAACCTCCGCGAAGCAGTCACCGACCTCGAACGCAACGGCATGTTGCTGCGCATCACAGAAGAAGTTGACCCCAATCTGGAAATTGCCGAAATACACCGGCAAGTGTTTGAGCGCCAGGGCCCGGCTATTTTGTTCGAGCGGGTGAAAGGCAGCCCTTTTCAGGCGGTGAGCAATATTTATGGCACGTTCAAACAAACCGAATGGTTGTTCCGGCACAGCCTCGACCGGGTAAAACGTGTGATCGAACTCAAAAAAGACCCGATGGCTTTATTGAAAAAACCGCTGCGGTACCTCGGTGCACCTTTTACGGCTTTGTCGGCGCTGCCGATGCACAGTTGGGGCAGCAGTCCGGTAACCTATGGAACCACAACGATCGATCAATTGCCGCAGATCAAAAGTTGGCCCATGGACGGCGGCGCATTTATCACCATGCCGCAGGTATACACCGAAGATCCCGATCAGCCCGGGCCCATGCACGGCAACCTGGGCATGTACCGCATCCAACTGTCCGGCAACGATTATATTCAGAATGAGGAGATCGGACTGCACTATCAATTGCACCGGGGCA
>JADLCC010000238.1 GCA_020847425.1 Saprospiraceae bacterium | reverse complement strand
CGGGCGTGTGCGCATAATCGACAATAGCGGTACAGCCAGCTTTTCCGGGATGGTTGATATAGTCGAAACGGCCTTCCGCGCCGCGTAAATCGCTGAGCACCGTCAGGATTTCCGCTTTTTGCAAGCCTGGCTGCAGCAAACGCGCCACGGCATAGGCGGCGGTCAGGTTATAAGCATTGAATTCGCCGATCATCCGTGCCATTACCTGTTCGCCATCGAGTTCGAGGTGCAGGCCGGAAAGGCTGTTTTCAATGATTTTGGCTTTAAAGTCCGCCGGTTTTTTGAGCCCGTAGGTATTGGTGGCGGCTTTGGTATTTTGCAACATGATTGCCCCGTTCCGGTCGTCGGCATTGGTGAGCGCGAAGGCCGTTTTAGGCAAATCGTCAAAGAACTTCTTTTTTGCGTCGCGGTATTCCGCGAAGGTTTTATGGTAATCGAGGTGGTCGTGCGTGAGGTTGGAAAACACCCCTCCGGCAAACCGGGCGCCGGCGATCCGCTGCTGGTGTATGGCGTGACTGCTCACTTCCATAAACACATAGGTGCAACCGGCATCGGCCATGCGACGCAACCATTCCTGCAGGTGCAGCGCATCGGGCGTGGTGTGCGTACTCGGCAATACTTCCGCTCCTACCCTGTTTTCCACCGTTCCGATAAGGCCGCATTTGTAGCCCATACGGGTAAAAAGTTGCCACAATAGGGTGACTGTGGTTGTTTTGCCGTTGGTACCTGTGACACCCACCAATTGCAGTTCGGCGGACGGATGTTGGTAAAAATTGGCAGCCATCTGGCCCAATGCTTCCGAAGAATCTTTCACCAGCACCGCAACAACAGATGCCTGATCGGTTAATTCCGAAAACACCTCAACCACAACCGCTTTCGCCCCTTTTTCAATCGCTTTATCAATGAACTGATGCCCGTCTGCCTGAACGCCCCGCACGGCCACAAACACATCACCTGGCTGCACTGCGCGCGAATCGAAGCGGATGGAACCGACTTCGACGGCAGTGTTGCCACGGGTGTCCGTAACCTGGACGTTTTGTAAGAGAGCGTTTAAAAGCATTGCGTTATATTAGTGTTTTGGTGTTTTAGTGTTTTAGTGTTTTGGTGTTTTAGGTCCTCACCCCACGGCCCCCTCTCCAATAGAGAGGGGGTGACTTCACCCTTGGTTTTCTCAACAGACAATACCAAGGGTACTCGCTCCCCCTCTCTATTGGAGAGGGGGCCGGGGGGTGAGGACCCAAACACGATATTTATTCTAAAAACAAGACACAAACCTGATTACCCCCAGCCCTCGTACCCGGCGCCAGGCTTTGTCGGCGCACTTTACCGACACCTTCCACCCGCACCCTGCAGCCCCTGTTTTCCAGCAGGTAAATCGCATCTTTCAGCCCCATTCCGACAACGGAGGGTATTGTTTTATCCGGTACCGTCCGGTGCTGTATAAGCAAAGTATCGCCTCGTTCCGCCGTAATAACCGCCCACTCGGGCAGGTCTTTTTCTTTAAAATAATCCACGTCCAGCCATTTCAGGCTTTCTCTGATGTCTTCGGTCGCACCGGCGTCGTAGGTCGGCAACTGTGCGGTGGCCAGTTTTACCTTATCTTTTTGATTCACCGGCACGTGCAGTTCGGATTTCATGGCAAAACATTTATCGGCAATGGCCCTGAACACAGGGGCCGCCACTTCTGCGCCGTGGTAACCGCCCCGTTCCGGTTCGCTGATGACCACAATACAGGAGTAATATGGATTTTCAGCAGGGAAATACCCGCAGAAACCGGCCTGGTGGCGAATGCCTTTGGAAGCGCGGAATTTGTGGTAATTCAATTGCGCTGTGCCTGTTTTACCCGCAATGGTGTAATTCGCAGACTCGATTCCATGGGCTGTACCTTTGGTGATTACCGTTTCCAGGAGTTCTTTGGCCCGGCTCAGGGTGCTTTTGGAGGCGATGCTCCGCTGCACGACCGTGGGCCGGAATTCCTTCACTACTTCGCCATAACTTTCGGTACGCTGTACGATATAAGGTTTCATCATACGTCCGTCATTGGCAACGGCGTTGTAAAAAGTCAGCAGTTGCAGGGGTGTGAGCAGCAACTCGTACCCAATACTCATCCAGGGCAGTGAGGTGCCCGACCATTCGCTTTTCGGGTCTTTCGGGTTTTTCACGATAGGCGCCTCTTCGCCGCCCAGTTCAATACCGGTCGGCAGGTCGAGACCAAAATCGCGGATGTACTGGACAAAAGCCGATGGATTCGATTTAAAAAACTGTTGTGCCAGCGTGGCTGTACCTACATTGGAAGAGCGCGCAAATACTTCCCGTATCGTCATGGAATCCAGCCCATGTGGTTCCGCATCCTGTAATTCTTCGTCGTATATCTTTACTTTCCCCTCATAAACAGGTATTTTCTGGTCCAGATCTTCCAGTTTTCCGGCTTCCATCATGGCCATAAACGAAGCCAGTTTGAACATGGAACCGGGTTCTACCCGTTCCCCGACGGCATAGTTGTAGGTTTCCCACCAGCCTTCGGGCGTACGGCCGATATTGGCCATTGCGCGGATTTTTCCGGTTTTCACTTCCATGACTATTGCACAGCCATGGTCGGCATTGTGTGTTTTGCAGGCGTTGAGCAGGGCATTTTCCGCTACATCCTGGATATTGATGTCGAGGGTGGTTACCACGTCGTCGCCGGCTTCGGGTTCTATTTCTGCCAGGTCGTTCACCGGGATATAAATATCGCCGGGCACCCGGATCATAAGTTGTTTACCTTCTTTGCCTTCCAGGATATTGTTGAAACTGCCTTCCAGTCCGACCGGCAACGCGCCTTCGCGGGTGTAGCCGATGGTGCGCTGCGCCAGGATTTTGAACGGGCGTTCACGGCGGTTGGTTTGCTCCATAATGAACCCGCCTTTGAAACGGCCCTCCCTGAATATTGGAAAACTCTTGACAATCAACGCTTTATTATACGGCAGGTCTTTTGCAATCGGCACATACCGAATCCCTTTTGTTTCCGGCGGCGCAGCGCGCAATTGCAGCAACCAGTCGCGGTAAGCGCCCGGCGTGTACTGCTGATCCACATAAGTAGCCAGCAGCCAGGCGAGGCTGTCGACCGACTGTGCATTAAAAATATCATCGGTCAGTCCTTCCGCTTTCGCGTCGAAATGGATGTTGAAGAACGGCAGCGAGGTAGCCAGCAGACTTCCGTCGTCGGCCAGGATATTGCCGCGTTGCGACGGCGCATCCACCCATTTCACATACAGACTGTCTGCTTTTGCTTCCCATTTGGGTGCATCGGTAACGGTCAGCCGGAACAATTGCATAAATATCGCAACGGCCACGAGCAGGACCAGTGCCGCTACTGCGTACACCCTGACCAGAACTTCGTTTTTGATATTTAACATTGTTGTGAGTTGTGAATTGTGAGTTGTGAATTGTGATTGGGTAGGAAAGTGGCTTTTCAGTTAACCGTATTTCCTATTGCCTTTTGCTTTTTGCCTTTTTATTTAACGACAATCACCTTTGGGCCTTTATTCTCCAGATCAAGTCCCACGGGTTCCAGGCTTTCGTCCATCTGACTTTGCATGGATTTGAACATGGTTTCGCTTTTGATGGAGGTGTATTCCCATTTCAGTTCTTTGATTTCTTTTTGCAATTGCTGAATACCGCGCACGTTTTTTTCAGCAAAATGTGAATTCGCGATGTACACAATGGCCAAAAACCCTATAAACAGCAGGTACGAAAAGTTGCCAAAAACGAGGTCTGTCGTTTTCTGGCTGACATTGAGTGCTGCGAGGAGTTTGTTTGCCATTGTATTATGTGTTTTTGTGTTTTGGTGTTTTAGTGTTTTGGTTGCGCATTACCCAAAAATCCCGAGAATGGGCGCCCTCTCACATCTCTCACTCTCTCACATCTCTCACCCTCTTTTCTCCGCTACCCTTAATTTCGAACTTCGCGCCCGGTTATTCACTTTCAACTCTTCTTCGGATGGTTCTACCGGTTTTTTGGTCACCAGTTCCCAGGGCCGGGTGATGTTTCCGTAAAAATCCTTTTCCTGTTCGCCTTCGATATTTCCGGTTTTGATAAAATTTTTCACCATCCTGTCTTCCAGCGAATGAAAAGTGATGACCGCCAATCGTCCGCCCGGCGCCAGCATTTCGTAGGCGTCTTTCAAAAAATCGTGCAAGGCGCCCAGTTCATCGTTCACTTCCATGCGCAATGCCTGAAATACTTGCGACAGGTAGCGCATGCGCTCGCCCATCAGGTTGTTGCCGCAGAGTTCGACCAGGTCGCCGGTGGTTTGAAAAGGCCGTTGTTCCCGGCTGCGGAGAATGGCCAGCGCCAGTGTTTTTGAATTGCGCACTTCACCCAGTTCGCTGAATACCCGCTGCAATTCCTCGGCGCTATACGTATTTAATATATCCGCCGCCGTGGCGCCTTCCTGCTGGTTCATCCGCATATCCAGATCGGCCTGAAAGCGATAGGAAAAACCCCGGTCAGCCGTATCCAACTGGTAACTGCTCACACCGAGGTCGGCAAGAATGCCCTGCACGGAACCTGCGCGGAGCCCTTCCGCACGGAGCTGGCGTTTCAGAAACCTGAAATTGGAGTGTACGAACACAAAGGCCGGATCGTTTGTAAACGCCTCAACCTGTGCGTTTTGCTGCGCATCCACATCCTGATCAAATGCATACAAGTGGCCTTTGCCACCCAGTTTTTCGAGTATTAACCGCGCATGTCCGCCGCCGCCGAATGTGGCATCCACGTAACTACCGCCCGGCGTAACCCCCAGATAATCAACAGATTCGTGTAGTAATACGGACGCGTGGTACAT
>JADLCC010000237.1 GCA_020847425.1 Saprospiraceae bacterium | reverse complement strand
TGACCGTGACCGGTACCCTGAGCCAGAACTTTATCATGGATCCGAGCAACCAGTCCAAAGCCTGGGGCCTGCCCAAACTGGAAGGCAATTTCGGCGCTACGTACACCGCCCTGGAAGGCAAAGCCATCCTAAAAAGCAACCTGTACATGGCCGACGGCATCTGGTTCCTCGACCCGGAAGGCACTGCCAAACGCAGCGCTGCACTGGTCGACCTGAACATCGGCGGCTCTTACTTTTTCTCGAAAAACATCGGTGCGTTCCTGGATATCAATAACCTGCTGAACAACAAACGCGAACGCTGGCGGGATTACCCGATGATCGGGTTGAACTTTATGGCGGGGATTACGGCGCGGTTTTAGGGGTGGTTTGAACAGGATTTATTTGATTAAAAAGGATTTAAAGGATTCAATAGGCATGGGCTTGTAACCCATCCAAATCCTTTAGATCCTTTTTTATTTGAAGCAACTCTGTTTTTGAAAAAGCAAAATGCACGCATTCAATTCGCCCTGCCTTATCCTTTAGATCCTTTTTAATCAAATAAATCCTGTTCAAAACACCCGCACCACCACCCAAACAAACCCCACCACAAACAAAAACGAATCAAACCGATCCAGCAGTCCCCCGTGTCCGGGCAGCAGCGTACCCGAGTCCTTCACGCCGATACTGCGTTTGAGCATACTTTCCACCAGGTCGCCGAGGGTGCCGAAAATGCCCACCATTGCGCCGACTGCCAGCCATTGGGCCGTAGTGAAATCATTGGAATACAAGGAGATAGCCCAGGCCATGAGCACCGTGCAGATCGCCCCGCCGATGGTGCCTTCCCAGGTTTTTTTGGGTGAAATGCGCTCGAACAGTTTGCGGCGGCCAATTTGTGAGCCGATCAGGTAAGCCATCGTGTCGTTGGTCCATATGATCCAGAAAATGCCCATGACACGGTGGGGATGGTAGTCGGACAAAGACGCAACATCGTACAACATGGCCACGGGCAGCGCGATATAAAACGTGCCTGCCGCATAGTACCCGATATTTTGAAACGGGGCTTTGGACGTGCCGAACAACTCGACCAGCAAGGCGCTGCCAACAAAAAAAGTGAGTAAAAACGGCCAGTCGCTCAGCAAGGGTTGCAGCCGCTGCGTACCAAACTGATCCGGAAAACGGTAACAAACAAACAGCAGGATAGCCAGCAGCCCCATCTTGGTCCCGATCAGGCGTTTAAAACCGAAATCACTCTGTTCGCGGGGCAGCATCAGGCCCAGAAATTCCCACAGGCTACCCGCTGCAATAACCAGAAATAAAGTAAAAAACGGCCAGACGCCGCCGTAAATTCCTCCTATCATAGCGACCGCAAAAAAGACGGCCGTGATCGTGCGTTGTTTCATAATGACATGCCTCCCGGTTAGGAAAGTGCGGAAAAGCGCGCCAAGGTTTCAAAAAATGCGGCATGCTTGGCGCGAAAAGTTGCTTAATATTTTCTGTTTTGCATTTCTGAACGGTTTTTACCCGGGGCACGGCGAATAATATGCGACTCCCGACGCTTACTCAAATGCAGCAGCGTTAAACTGGAAAACGGGTCATTTTGCAGCAGTATTTTCGTGTTACCATTCAAAAACGCACCACCATGGCTATTCCATCGCTCAGGTTTTCCACTGCAATACTTTTGATATGCTGCTTTGCCGCACCGCTCCTCGCCCAGTCACCCTACACCGTGGTCGCCGCTTCAGGGCTGAAACTACGCGCCACGCCCGACCCGAACGGCAAAGTGCTGGCTATTGCGCCTTTCGGGGCGCAGGTCATGGCGGATACCACTCCGAAACACGGCTATGAGCGCTTTTCCATTCAGCCCAAAGCGCGGCGCGATACCCTCGGCATGTTCAACCAATATACGATCTGGAACGGCACTACCACGGAGACTATCCGCCAACTTCACACAGGTTATTGGTGGTCCGTGCGTTACAAAGGGCAAAGGGGGTATATGTTCAGCGGTTTTCTGGCCAATAAAGAAGAATTGGGAACGGATTATTACCCCGAACTCAACGAACAATGGCGCGTTATGGCCCCCGGCGGCAATGCCTGCGCCAGCACCCATGTCGATCTGAAAAAAGCCTGGTTTTGGTATGGACTTTTCAGGGAATCCAGCGGGAAATACGCGCTGCGCGCCGTTCAACTTCGTTACGTGGTAGCAGATTACACCGATGAACAAGGGCATTTTGACCTATTGCAGCGCGAGTTGATCATCCTGGCAGCGGACGTTACCGAGCAACCGCTTTTCCTGATCGGCAAACGGGAACCCTGGACGGAACGCAGCAATATTTCCGGCGATGAAGCCTATCCGGTAGCGGGGAAAATGTCCAGATTCGTTGGGAAAGACGGCGCCCCAAATGCAGCCTTGCTGCGTTCCTTCGGCGTAATTGTAGAAAAAACAGCCGATGTACAATATCCCGTAAATTTCCTGACACTGGGCGATCCGAAAGGGAATCGACAAAAACTGACCCTGCGTTACCCCGGACAGGATTACAGTCAGCCTCCCAGCGAATTGTTATGGGTCGGCGACCTCGATGGCGACGGTCGGAACGATTACCTGTTCAATGCGCCCGGCGAAATCGGCGCGTACATGCTCTACCTCAGCAGCGCGGCCAAAAAAGGAGAAATGGCAGGCTTGGTGGCCGTGATGTGGCATTGGTATTGTTGCTGATTTGAGAAAGTTTTGAATTCCCTCCGCATAGCGCCCCTTCAGGTGGTCTTGGCAGGCATCATTTCCTGACTGCCGGTTTTCTTGCACTCTTGCATACTCTACTTTTTTGATTGGTTGTGTTACACTCGGGCAAAGTGTGACTCTTGTAACTCTATTCCGGCATTATGTAACTTTTCCGGATAACCAGACAGGTACTTTTGCATAACGATAATTCCACTTTATTTTTTTGCCGGAAGCAACCTTAATATCCTATAACTCGTGTATCCCATTAGAACGCATGTTGAACAAGTCAGAATTGGAAGACGTAATCCGGGGCTGTCGCAAAGGCGACCGCTACGCGCAAAACCGGCTTTACCGGGCATTTCATGCCTGGGCTTCAGCAATATGCCAACGCTATACCAATGACACTGAAGCAACGCGGGAATGTGTACAGGACGGTTTTTTTAAGGTCTTTACCAAAATAGACAAGTACGGCGGCGATTTATCCTTCGAGGCATGGTTGAAAAAGATTATGATCAACACCTGCATCGACCGGTACCGCGCCAAACTGAACGAAAAAACGACCGTTGAACTCACGGCTGCACACGATGAACTGGTATTAGCCGAATCCCTCATTAATGCCGATGCCGAATACCTGCTGGGCCTGGTTCAACGCCTTTCACCGGCCTATCAGGCTACTTTTAACCTCTATGCCATTGAAGGATACGAATACCAGGAGATCGCTGAAATGCTCGGGGTATCCATCGGTTCCGTAAAATCCAACCTATCCAAAGCCCGGTTCCGGCTTAAAGAAATGCTCACCAATCAGCACTTGGAAACTGCTTATGGAAAATAAAGACTTCGACAAAATTTTTGCACACAAATTCAAACAAATACCCGGCGAGCCTTACCGTGAGGATGGCTGGTCAGACGTGTCGGGACGTATGGATGCCTACGAGCGTCGGCGCAGGCGCTGGATATTCCCGGTGCTGCTGCCTTTGTTTGGGTTACTGACTGCCGGAAACGTGTTCTGGTGGTACCAGTGGCGCGAGCTTACAAAACAAAACAAACACAACGTAACCTTGTCGCAATCCGACACCATTGTCCGGACAAGTATTGTGTATCGCTACGATACCATTTACCAAAACACCACCCTCGTTCGGCGTTATACTGCCGGGGAAACAAGCGCTGTTGAAGGCTCCATTCAACCAGAAAATTTGTTCCGTAAATCGTCTCCGGCGAAGAGCGCCAATTCGGATACCCCGGCCGCACAACAACAACCCATCGCCAAAACGACGCCTGCACTACCGGGAACCAAAGATGTCATTATTCAGGATAGTGCAGCAATTTATAGTAGACAAAACGTTAAAAACAAACAACTTGCACAAGAAAACCCCACGGAACCTGCACACACGACCAGTTATCGGGTCCCCCTGCCCGATTCCTTAACCCAAACAACACAGGCTGCCGCCGAGCCGATGGAGGCGGAAAAGGATTCGACCTTTGAATACCTGTTGAATCATCCACCCAT
>JADLCC010000236.1 GCA_020847425.1 Saprospiraceae bacterium | reverse complement strand
TTCACGACTCACCACTCACGATTCACAACTCACATCAGAATTCTGCACTCCCCGGATAACGTGGGAACGCGATCACATCCCGAATATTCGTCATGCCCGTTACAAACAGCACCAGGCGCTCGAAGCCCAGGCCGTAGCCGGCGTGCGGGCAGGTGCCGAAACGGCGTGTATCGAGGTACCATTCCAGTTCGTGTTCGGGGATGTTCATTTCCTGCATGCGGCGCACGAGGTGGTCATAGCGTTCTTCCCGCTGCGAGCCGCCGACAATTTCGCCGATGCCTGGGAACAGGATGTCCATAGCGGAAACGGTTGGGCCGGGAACGCCGGCTACAGGTTCGTCCTGGCGCATATAAAATGCTTTGATCTCGGCCGGGTAGTTGGTCAGGATCACCGGTTTTTTAAAATGTTTTTCCACCAGGTAGCGCTCGTGTTCGCTTTGCAGGTCGGTGCCCCAGCCTTCCACAGGAAACTGGAATTTGCCTTTTTTATTCGGCGTTGAATTTTTCAGAATATCGATGGCTTCCGTGTAGGTCAGTCGCTCGAACTCGTTGTCTACCACGAAACGCAGTTTTTCCGTGAGTGTCATTTCACTGCGCTGGTCCTGGGGTTTGCTTTTTTCCTCTTCAATCAGGCGGTCTTCCAGGATTTTCAGGTCGTCGGCGCAGTGTTCCAGCGCGTATTCGATCACATGGCGCAGCATATCTTCCGCCAGGTCCATGTTGTCTTTCAAATCATTGAACGCCACTTCAGGTTCGATCATCCAGAATTCGGCCAGGTGGCGGGTGGTGTTGGAGTTTTCGGCACGGAAAGTTGGTCCGAAGGTGTACACCTCGCCCAGCGCCATGGCGCCCAGTTCGGCTTCCAGTTGTCCGGAAACGGTGAGGTTGGTGGCACGTTTGAAAAAATCCTGCGAAAAATCGACTTCACCCGACTCGGTGCGCGGCGCATTCTCCAGCGGGAGTGTGGTCACGCGAAACATCTCGCCGGCGCCTTCCGCATCGCTGGCGGTAATGACGGGCGTGTGCAAATACACAAACCCCCGGTCATTGAAGAATTTGTGGATGGCGAAAGCCAGATTGTGGCGCAGGCGGAACACTGCCGCAAACGTATTCGTACGGAAGCGCAGGTGCGCTTTTTCGCGCAGAAATTCCAGACTTTGCTTTTTGGGCTGCAAGGGAAATTCTTCCGGATTGCAGTCGCCGTAAATTTCAATTTCCGATGCTTTCAGTTCCACTTTCTGGCCCTTGCCCTGCGACTCGACCAGCAGGCCCTGGGCCCGGATGGCTGCGCCGAATTTGAGGCGATCGATGATGGCGGAATCGGTGTTTTCAAAATCCACCACCACCTGCAGGTTGCTGGAAGTGGAGCCGTCGTTGAGGGCGAGAAACTGGTTGTTGCGAAAAGCCTTCACCCATCCTTTTACCTGTATGGTTGCGTTGACCGGTTCGGTGCGGAGTATTTCTGCTATTTTAATGCGCTTCGTCATGTCGTTCAAATATTCAATCCCAAAAAAACAAAAGGCTCTTTTGGAAAGGATAGTTCCAAAAGAGCCGCAAAAGTAGGTGTTCTCCCACAATTTTATGAGGTAAGTCAAGTGTTTTATTCCACTTTTAAAGTCTTTACCTCACCGGCCGGCGTAATCCAGAGGAATTCTTTTTTTACATCGGTGCGTACAAGCGGTTTGCGTTCGGGCAGGGTAAAACGCACGATCAGGTTGAACGAAAACTGCACGGCGGGCTCCAGGATTTCGGAATTGATAACAATGTCGTAATCATTGGCCGGCACGGCGTTGTAAAAACGCGAGACCGGTTTGTCGGCCGTTTTCACCACATCGTATTTTTCATCGTTGTCCAGGCGCTGGGTGCTGAAAGCCTGGTAGGTTTCGTAGCGGTTGATGGGATAAGCCACCCAGGCATTTTCGGCGGTAATGACGTACGCGGAATCGAGTTTGATACCGGCCGTGCGGTATTGCGTTTTGATTTGCGTGAGGTACTGGAAAGAGGCGTCGCGCAACTGCGTGTACACTTTTTGTGGGTCGTTGACGAAATAATCCACTTTTACGATATCGTAAATTTCCTGGCGGGCGGCCGCAGTGACGATGCGGTCGAGCAACGCTGGGGTAGTGTAGCGGATATGGATGTTTTTTTGCAGTTCAAACCCTTTCGGTATTTCCGTGTAGGTCTTTTTGGAAAACAGTTTTTTGCTCACATCGTACTCGTATTTGGGCAAAAAATTGACCATGTCGACATAAATATCCTCTGCCGGAATGCCGAGGTTTTTTAAGTCGGCCAGAAAGCCGTCGAGGCGTACATTCAGCAGCGTATTGGTTTCATCAGCGGTTTTCCCTACCTGCAACATGCTGAAAATCGCGGTGTACGAACCCGCTTTCTGGTTGGAAAGGGCATTGATACTAATTTCTAACTGGTTGTTTTCCAGGAAAGTAGCGGACTTTGGGATGGCGCGAAACTGCGCGTTCGGCATGATGTTCTGGTAGGTTTGCTGTTGCGCGCCGTAGTTGCCCATCACCTGGGCGAAAACAGGGTTGAAAAGAGCCAGGAGCAGGGGTAGTAACAGGTATTTTTTCATGGTTGTTTGTATTTGGTTGACAAAATGGTTTTTCCCCAAACGGCCTGCGCCGCAGAAAATTGTCATACTTGCCGGAAAGTGTTCCCGCTGCTTTTGTTGCAAGTTCCACCCAACAAAAGCCGTATCCGGTTGTTTCACGCTTTCAAAATTTTACAGGAAATCAGACATGTTTATCGAAATTTTTAAAAGTAAAATACACCGCGTGCGGGTAACGGAAGCCAACCTGAATTATGTAGGCAGCATTACGATTGATGAAGATTTGCTGGAGGCAGCCAATATCCTGGTGGGTGAAAAAGTGCAGGTGGTCAACAACAACAACGGCGAGCGTTTCGAGACCTACACCATCCGCGGAGAACGGGGCAGCGGCATTGTTTGCCTGAACGGCGCAGCCGCCCGCCGTGTTCAGGTCGACGATATCCTGATTATTATTGCCTATGCTTTGATGACGCCGGAGGAAGCAAAAACGTTTGTGCCGACGACGGTGTTCCCGGATGAACACAACAGGTTAGCGAAATAGTTTTTTTACCACATAGTGCGGATCATGGTAAAATTCAATACCGCCGCGGATCAAACGCTTTCATATCAAGACTTGTGGGCTTCCCGCCTGCCATTTCCGCAATCAACTTGCCCGTGCCAGCGCCCAGGCTGAGCCCCAGCATGGCATGTCCGGTAGCCATGAGCAGGTTGTCCGTTTTTTTGGCAAAACCGATATATGGCATGCCGTCTGCCGAAACAGGCCGGAATCCGAACCACACCTTTTCGCGGAGATCTCTTTTCAGCGCTTCCAGATCGGCCAGTTGCCGGAAGGCAGGGTCATCGGTGATGCCCGGCAAAAATTTCGGCACCGCTTCCAGGATACCCTGCACCCGTGGGAAAAGGATGCGGTCGTTGATCGGGCCGATTTCCATGGTGCTGCCGATGCGCAGTTGGGTTTGCCAGGGCGTCATCGCTACTTTGGCTTCGAGCAGGATGCAGGGAATGCGCAGGCGTTGGCGGTCCGTGTCGATGGTCATGGAATAACCTTTTCCTGGCATGAGCGGCAGGTGTTCGCCGGCCATTCCGGCAATTTGCGGCGACCAGGAGCCGGCGGCCAGCACCACCACGTCGCTGTCGGAAATGGTATGATCGCCTTTTTCGTCGCGGTAACGGATGGATTGAATGGATTTGCCTGCTTTTGAAAAGCCGGTGACTTCGGCGCGGCGGATAATTTTTACCCCGCGTTGCTCCAGCAGCTGCGGCAGTTGCCGCATCAGACTGTTGGGATGCAGGTGCGCGTCGTCTTTAAACCAGACGCCGCCGCGCACATCCGGGCGCATGTCGGGCTCTATTTGTTGCGCCTGTTCGCGGTCGATGACTTCCGTTTTCAGGCCAAGGTCTGCTGCTATGCGGGCATTTTCGAGTTCTTCCTGCTCCTTTTTGGCGGTCTGGTAGTACATAATGCAGCCGTCTTCCGTGTATTCAAAAGACATCTGGCCGCTGTGCTGCCAGTCGGCTGTCAGGTGTTTGGAAAACAACAAGAGCTCCGTCAGCGGTCGCGCGCTGCGGTCCACATGGCCCTGTGTGCTGGCACGTATAAATTTCCAGCCCCAGTTCAATAAATCCGGTCGTAGCGAGGGCCGCACATAAAACGGGCTTTTTACACTGAACATCCACCAGAATCCCTGACCGATCACGCCGGGCTGCGCCAGGGGCACAAAGTGGGATGGCGACAGGTAGCCCATGTTGCCGAATGAACAATTATCCAACAAGTCGCCTTTTTCCAGTACGGTGACTTCCCAGCCGTCTGCCGCCAAAAACCAGGCGGAACTGAGTCCTGCAATGCCGCCGCCGATGATGGTTGCCTTCATTTTTTTGTTATCAGTTATTGGTTATTTGTTATTCGTTATT
>JADLCC010000235.1 GCA_020847425.1 Saprospiraceae bacterium | reverse complement strand
CCTCATCCCTCATTCCTCATGCCTTATCAAATTAAAACGCCGACAAAAGTAGAGAGAAAAACAGCTGTTCATTCGATAAAAATGGAAAACGACCTTTACTTTCGCAATTAATTAATGCAATAAACCTGGAAGGTATCGTTAAAAGGTTGAGAAGTTGAGGGTTGAGATTGTTGAGGAAGTCCACCGCTCAAGTCTCAACCCTCAACCACCTCAACTTTTCAACAATCTCACTTCTCACCCTCTCACTTCTCACTTCTTTCTTTGAGCCCGAAATCGCTGCCCATTTTTAACAATATCTCGTTCAATCCGAACTACATCGAGGAGTACCTGACCATGCAGGCGCTCCACACGATGGTATTCGACCGGTTCTGCGAAGATGGCTGGACGTATTGGGCCGATTTGTTGTTCCGGCGCAATTACTGGGAGTGGCGCGGACAGCCCTGCCGGGTGATTCTGTTGCGCATCCGCCTGAAGGATTTTCAATTCAGCAAAAGCCAACGAAAATGCCTGCGCCGAAATGAAGACCTGCTGCTGTTTAAACATCCGATCCGTATTTTACCGGTACACGAATGGTTGTTCGAGCGGCATGCCCGCAGGTTCTCGCATAACCGCCCCATGAGCATTTACGGTTTTTTTAGCGCTTTCAGCAGCATTATGCCCTGTTATGGGGTTCAATTCGATGTGCTGAACCCGCAGCGCCAGTTGATCGCCAGCAGTTTTTTCCATATCGGCAAAAAAAGTATGGCAGGCAACTACTGCATCCACGAACCGGATGAATGGAAACGCGGACTGGGCACCTACACTATGCTGAAAGAAATCGAATTCGCCATCGAGCAGGGGCGCGAATACTATTACCCGGGGTTTGTGTACGACGTACCGAGCGAGTTTGACTATAAATTGAATTTCAACAACCTGGAGTATTTCGACTGGTGGGGCAACTGGTACCCGATCGAGCGCATGCCGGTAAGAGACTGGCGGGTGGCCTATGAAGTGGAGCAGCAACTAAGTCCGGAAGAAATCGCAGAATTTGACGCGCAAAAAAACAACCCGCCTTACCATCCGGGACAGTAAGGCGGGTCAATCGTAATATTTTTCCAAAAACTTTTCAGCAGTTAAAACCCTAACTTTAGGAAAATCCATCAATCCTGGATGGGAAAAATGTCGGTCATTACTGACAATGCAATCTACGGAAGCAGCAACTGCACAATCAATAAATTTATTATCATCTGGATCTTGTTCGATCACCTTAAAATGATAGAAAGGTTCTACTTTTTCTACAAAAGGGTGAATGGAAAAGAATTGAACCATATTATCTGCAACTTCAACCCCATTTTTACGGGTCAGAATTTCCTGATATTCGTAAAGAATTTCAGTTGTAATACACATAGTAAGTTCTCCGGATAGAATACTCTCAAAAACAGGTCGATAAGGAGATGCCAATCCGATCATAGCGATAAGCACATTGGTATCAATGACTACTCTTAATCCGGTGGTGTTCATTTGCCCATTTTTTCATATCTTCTGGAGAGAGTTGTTGTTCCTGCCATGTTTTTTGCATAGCATCAGTTGCTTTTTGAGCAAAATATCGCCCTAAAAGCAATTTTATTTCAAACAATTGCTCCTCAGGAAGTTGGTGAGCATATAATTTCAACAATTCCAATTGAAGGTTAGTAAGTGGTGGTTTGGCAGCCATCATGTTTAAAGATTTATATGCAAATATACATTGCACAAACGTTGCGTCACAATAGGACAACAAAAAAACAACCCGCCTTACCATCCGGGACAGTAAGGCGGGTATCAATGGCTGTTAGTGGTGATGAGCCGTGATAATTAATTTCGCACTTCGTAACGACTTCGCACTTCGCACTGTCGACTTTGCACTTTGAAACGACTTCGCACTGTCGACTTCGTACTTCGCACTTTACTGACAAGTTCCTCCTGTCAGTAAATATTCCTTCGGTCCTGTTTGTTTCACTTGCATTTGGTAGGTAAGGCTGAGGCTTTCCAGCACTTTTTCAAGTGGCTGGTTGGTAAGCGGTGCAGTGTGTTTACAGTACTGAAGGCTGGTATTGGAAAGGGTTATTTGTACGCCATAGTATGCTTCCAGGTCGCTGACAACCTGTTTCATTGGAGTCCGGATAAATTCGAGTCCACCGGTTTGCCAGGCTAACTCATTGAATGTGAGTACTGTTTCAGTGGTCAGCAATTTTTTGCTTTTATCGAGGACTGCTTTTTCACCGGCGGCCAGGATGACACTTTTACTATTTGCATCCGGGGTAAAGCGCACTTTGCCGGTACGCACCGTCACGGCAGTTTCCTGTGCGTTTTGGCGCACATAAAAAGAGGTGCCCAATACTTCAACGCCGCCCTTTTGATCCTGCATTTCCACGTGGAATACCTTGGAAGAGTCGCTGGCTACCTCAAAATAGGCCTCACCGCTCAATTTGACCTGGCGTTTTTTTCCAGCAAAAGCGGCAGCATACGCAAGGCTGGCGCCTTCGCGGAGCCAGACCCGGGTACCATCGGGCAACAGCACCTCTTTGGTACCTTTTTCACTGGAAACAACAACAGATTCCGGTACGACGCCTGCTCCTGAAAACTGCTGATACCCCCATAAGCCGGCAATCAAAACGGCGGCAACGGCTGCTACCCGCAGCAGACGCTGGCGGAAAGTCAGTACTTGTAAGGGAATGGAAAGGGGTTCAGTCTGAATACGCGCCTGTAACTGCCGGAAAGCAGCGTTCAGATCGGGTTGAAAGTCTTTTTCATACCCAGCGCTTTTTTCCCAGGCCAGTCGCAAATCATCGGCAAAACGGGCATTGTCAGCAGACTGGTTGATCCAGTCGCTGAGCAAAAGTTGTTCTGCCGGGCTGATTTCGCCAGTCAGTTGCTTGTGAAGTAATACGATGTAATCGTTTTCTTGCATAAGATTTTTTTGTGTTCCGGGGCCTGTTCTGTCTATAGACATTGCGTTTGCGATTACCCCCTATGCCCGAACCAGCAATTTAGTATCCAAATGACAACCGGCGACAAATCGCGGCTGTGCAGCAGTACTTCCCTGAGCATCTTCATCGCTTTAGTAATTTGGTTTTCAATGGTTTTGACGGAAATACCGAGTTGTTCCGCAATTTCTTTGTGCGACATCTGTTCGAAACGACTGAGTGAAAAAACCAGGCGGCATTTTTCAGGCAACAAGTCGATGGCCCGGTGCAAGGCGGCCTCCAGGCTCTCCTGTTTTTCCAGTTGGCGGATATCGGCTGCTGAAGTATCCGCGGCGGCGGACCATTGATCGGGCTCCTGGAGTTGTACCCGGCGCTGGGTTTTCAAGTAATTGAGCGCCCGGTTGACGGCAGCACGGCGGAGGTATGCCTGTAATGAGGTGTGAATATCCAGTTCGGCGCGTTTCCGCCAGAGTTCTACGAACACCTCCTGCACCAGATCCTGACAGGCATCTTCATCCGGGATGATCCGGTACACATTACCCAGCAATATATTGTAGTATCGGTCGAATATCTGTCGCAGCGCAGCCTCGTCGCCCCGGCTCAGGGCTGCAAGTAACATTTGCTCGGTGGGATCATGGCCGGGAGACATCATTTATTCTAATCTGCATTGCCGCCGGAGGGCGGTCTATTATTTTTATGTAAAAATTTTTATTCTGCAAAGATGAAAATATTTGCCGTCATTCAGAACCTTTCTTGCCAAAGAAAAACTTTTGAAAAACATGATTCTTCAAAACTACCAAAAGGGGGCTTATTGAGTGTCTGAATTTCACGGGTGGGCAAATAAATTATGCCTGCAAAATAGGGGATTTGCGGAGTCTTTCTGTCTTGTATTCGGAAAAGCGACCGACAATAAACACAACTACTGAACTTGTACTGACTTATGGACACAAAAATTGTACACTCTATCCTGGAAACCAGCCCCTTATTTGCCGTTTTGAGTACGGAAGAACGCATTTTGCTTCAAGAGAATGCCTCGATAAACGCCTACTCCAAACACCAGGTACTGTACAAACCGGGACATGCCGCCAACAAAGTTTTCTTTTTACTGAAAGGTATTGTGAAAATCGCGGTACACGCTGAGAAAAAAGACATCATCAAATATGTCGTGCGCGAAGGAAATTTTTTCGGTGAGTCATGCCTTACAGGCGATGCCCACCGACGTGACTTTGCTTATGCCATGGATGAATTCGTACAGGTGCTGGAAATGGATGTGACCATGGTTCTGACAGTCATGCGCAACAATTTTGCATTCGCCCAGTCCCTGCTCCACTTCCTCGGCGAACGTCTTCGCTACACGGAAAACCAGTTGGAAAACGTGGTTTTGAAAGATTCGAAGAGCAGAATTATGGAATTTTTACACCAGATGGGTATCGAACAAGGCCGCCGCGTCGGGTTTGAAACACTGGTCAAACACAATATGACGCACCAGGACATTGCTGACCTGACCGGTACCAGCCGCCAGATGGTGACTGCGGTGCTGAACCAACTCAAACGCTCCAACGTCTTGTATTTCAACCGGAAAAAAATTCTTTTCCGCGACTTGAGTACACTTTCTATGGCCGTTTGATCCACCACAATTTACAAAAGAGCCTAACCAGTATTACCCACTAATTCCGGTTAACAGTTTAACTTCATACGATAGAATGGGTTTTGTTCAAGCGGTGTGCAAAGGCACGCCGCTTTTTTTTGCCCAAATTTCGCCGGTTCTGGCATTATTGTGGCTGCTCCATAATTTGTATGCGGGATTTCAGACAAAAAGCAGGATTTTCGCTGCCGATAATCCTCCAGATTTAATGGAACACTGATGAGACGGATGAGACACGGATTATAAAAAATTATTGCCGTCTAACCCGTGCCCAACGATTAAATTCTTTGCAAATGCCTGATTATCAACACCAATAACTAATAACTACCTATGCATAAACACCTACACTACGTATTTCTGCTTTTCCTGCTGTCCGCTCAATTGCCGGCACAACTCCCGGAGACAGACCTGCCCCGCTACCTTTCCGAGTGGGAAAAATCCAATTACCACAAACTTGCCCCGGGAGAAGTCCTCGAATCCGGCTTTACCGCGCCGCCCTCGGTACCGGTTCGTACCATGGCCGAGTGGGAAGAATTGCAGGCACTTGTGATCACCTGGCGCAGCCAGCCCGCTATCCTGACCGAGATCGTGCGGGCAGCGCAGCAGGAATGCCGCGTGATCATCTGTTGTAACGACCAGGCGACCGTTTCCCTGGCACAAAGCACCCTGAACAGCGCAGGGGTCAACGTCAACTCCAACGTGACTTTTCTCGTCGTGCCCAACAACTCGATCTGGGTGCGCGATTACGGCCCCAATTGCGTTTATGGCAATAACGTGGATTCGTTGTACTTCGTGGACTGGAAATACAACCGGCTTACCCGACCCAAAGACGATACCCTGCCCAACAGTATTGCACTACATTTGGGCGTGCCGTTGTATACCACGACGCTTGCGCCTGACGACCTGGTGAATACCGGCGGAAATTTTATGTCAGACGGCATGGGTACGGCATTCGCTTCCGATTTGATTCTCAGCGAAAACGAACCCGGCAACGAATACAATGTCAGCGCCAAAACGGAAGCGGAAATTGACAATATTTTTTTCGATTACATGGGCATTAATCGCTATATCAAGATGGGAAAACTGCCTTATGATGGCATTCACCACATCGATATGCACATGAAACTGCTGGATGAAGAAACGCTGCTGGTAGGTCAGTACCCCGATGGTGTGGCCGACGGACCGCAGATAGAAGCCAATATTCAGTACGTTTTGAGCCAATTTCAAAGCTCGTTCGGCACCCCATACAAAGTGATCCGAATTCCCATGCCGCCGCAAAGCGGGTATTATCCGGATAACGGCGGCGATTACCGTACGTATGCCAACGCTGTGTTTGTCAATAAAACCGTACTGGTGCCATTTTACCAGGAACAATACGACACCACGGCGCAACGCATCTGGGAGGAGAGCCTGCCAGGTTATAAAATCGTAGGCATCGATTGCAATGCTATCATCCCTTCTCTGGGCGCTATCCACTGCATCACCAAGGAAATCGGTGTCGACGATCCTTTGCGCATTGTGCACAAACCCGTGGAATTGGTGTTTGTCGGCCCGAATGACCCATGGAAATGCCCGATTGTGGCGGACGTGCAGCACCGCAGCGGCATCGCTTCCGTAACGGTCAAATACCGCCGCGAAACGGAGACCGAATGGCAAACGCTGGCGCTTACGCAGGTAGCGAACCCCGATTCCGCTTTTTTCTGGACCGGTGAAATACCTGATCAATCGTCCTATTACGGCAAAATGTTGTATTACATCGATGCGGAAGCCAACAGTGGAAAATCACTTACCCGCCCAATGCCCGGGCCGGAAGGTCCCTGGGATTTTCCGGTGATACTCGATGTGTCGGCCACCCACGAAGCACAGGATGTGCAATTGTTGGATATTTACCCCAATCCAGCGCGCGCCATCACCCTCATTCCGGTGTCGGTCAGCGCCAAAACAAAAGGCAGCATCCACATTTTCAACGCTTTAGGTCAGCAACTCGGCACGATTTTCCAGGGGGAATTCCCGGCAGGGCAATCGAATTACTTTATTGATGCAGCCCGCTATGCGCCGGGTACTTATTTTGTGGAGTTGAAAACGAGTGGTTCGTCTGTGTTGAAAAAACTGCTGGTGCGTTGAATGGAACAAAAGGCAAAAAGCCAATAGGAGATATTCCGATTTTTGGCTGCTAAATGACGCAATGCCCCCTTTGTCATTCTGGCGGAATCCGTCCACCCTACGGCGCGTTTTCACTGTTTTTCCCTCGTAGAGTGGACGGATTCCGCCAGAATGACAAAGGGAGCATCTGTAGACAAAGGCTGCGAAAGCCAAAAACAACAGGAAGGGCGATTGTTATTAACATTCGGGATATCTCCTGTTAACCCCTTGCCCCTTGCCTTTTATGTTAACTACCTTCAAAAAAATATTATTTTACCACCACCCCGCCCTTTCCGCCGAAACAAAATTTAAATAATGCCGTTTAAAACGATGGTTCCTGTAAATTTTTGAAACCTTTTACAGTGCATTCCGTCTATTAATGAAAAAAAATTGACGGAGACAGGTTAAAAAACTTAACTTTGCGGCCGGAAAATTGTGTTGGTCAAAAACCAGCCTATATAATCCTGCCCGGCAAACAGTAGGTTGTTTCACCAACCATTCATAATTCCTCGCATCAACAAGTACATAGCACCATCGCACAATGAGGCAACTAAAGATTACGAAGTCCATTACCAACCGTGAGAGACAGTCGCTCGAAAAGTACCTTCAGGAAATTGGTAAAGTGGATCTTCTCACCCCGGAAGAAGAAGTAGACCTCGCCAAACGGATCAAACAAGGCGACCAGATAGCCCTCGAAAAACTCACAAAAGCCAACCTGCGTTTTGTTGTTTCCGTTGCAAAACAATATCAGAATCAAGGACTTAGCCTTTCTGACCTGATCAATGAAGGCAACCTCGGTCTCATCAAGGCAGCCCAGCGTTTCGACGAAACGCGTGGCTTTAAGTTTATCTCCTACGCCGTTTGGTGGATTCGCCAGAGCATCCTTCAGGCTTTGGCCGAACAAAGCCGTATCGTCAGGCTCCCGCTGAACAAGGTGGGTTCTTTGAACAAAATCAATAAAGCGTTTTCCGAACTCGAACAGACTTTCGAACGCGAACCCAGCCCGGAAGAACTCGCCGAACTGCTCGAAATCACGACCGACGAAGTAGAAACCACGCTCGGTGTAGCTGCCCGTCACGTTTCGATGGACGCGCCTTTCGTGGAAGGTGAAGACAACTCGCTGCTCGACGTATTGGAAAACAACTCCATGCCCGGCACCGATACGCACCTCGAATACGCCGACTCGCTGCGCCGCGAAATCGAACGCTCGCTCGGCACCCTCACTGACCGCCAGTGTGACGTGATCAAACTGTACTTCGGTATCGGTGTGGAACACCCGATGTCGCTCGAAGATATCGGCGACAAATTCGGCCTCACCCGCGAACGGGTACGCCAGATCAAGGACAAAGCCATCAATAAACTGCGCGCTACCAGCCGTAGCAAATTGCTGAAAACATACCTGGGTTCTTAAGGGGTATTCGTTATCAGTTATCAGTTATCAGTTATCTGGCTTGATAATCAGGCATTTGTATAAAAAATAACTCAACCTGATTTCAACGCTGTACTTAGAGCAAAAAGCACTAGATGTAATCCCGAATTTTCCATGGTGGAAAATTCGGGATTTTTGTTTGTAGCAGGCAAGTGATGAGGTGACATCTGCGAGGCACGAGCAGGGGTAATCTCAGCGCGGTAGCGCTACCGTTTCGAGATGTCACCTGCTCGTACCTCGCAGAGGACACCTCTCCACTGGCCAACCGATAAGACGAATATAAATCTACACCTACCT
>JADLCC010000234.1 GCA_020847425.1 Saprospiraceae bacterium | reverse complement strand
TTTTGACATGCAGAGGGATGCGAATAGTGAAAAATGGAATTTTCTATGGCAGGAAAGATACAATACCTTGAAATGTTATCAGAAAGGATTTTTCAGGCGCTAATCTCCAGACAAGCCGCACGTAACAACTGCATATGCTGCAAGCCTTTTTCCCTGGCAAAAGCCATGTTTCGTTCAGGAATACCTTCCGGGTCCGCGTAATGCTCTAATACCTTGGTAATGCTGGCTTCCCGCAGGAGATGCAGCATCGGGTAGGGGGAGCGGTTGGTGTAATTCGTGGGGTCGTCGTCTTTTGTTCCTGCAAAGCAATATTCGGGGTGAAAACTGGCGACCTGATAAACGCCATCGTAGCCCTGTTCGGCAGACAAGTCTTCTGCCATTTCAACCAGATCGAGGTAGTCCTCAAAATCAGCAAAGTGCCCGGGAAAAATGACAAGAGTCGTTTCAACCTCCTCCATACGGTCCAGGTGGCGCAATTCGCCAGCAAAGGCTTCGAGGGCGCTTTCCATAGTAGCCTCCGGCAATACCACATAGCGGATACTTTTCCGGAGCATTGCCCTGGCTGCAAATGGACAGAAATTGCAGCCGATCACCACGGAATTGATCCATTGAGTGGTTTGTGCGATGATGGTAGATGAGTTTAACGGCATATGTTACCAACAATTATTTTTCTCTTACAATTAATGTCACTCCATCAAACATTTCCGTCAAATCGGTTTTTACTTTGTCGCCAACAGTATAAATTGATTTAAAAGTAAAAATATCCTCATTGATAAAGGTAATTTCCTCTATTGTTTTGGTTTTTATGTCCTCGTATTTTAGTTCTGGAATGTCTACTATTTCCAAAGTGTTTTCTGTCAACATTTTAGCATAGGCTGGCCGCCACACTTTTGTCGGTGTACCCGACAGTGGAAAATAAACTTGGTAGTGAAAGTTTGCGTCTGCATTATCAGGGATGATTTCATCGAGAAATATTTTTAGCACTTGTGTCAGCTTTGTCGGGTCGCAATAAGCCTCCAATATTTTATCCTTCGTTTTAATATTCATCCAGTCAAACCGCCCGTTTTCTATCGACCTCTCAAATTGCAAATTGCTGAGTGCCGTCTCTGCCAAATCAATTTTGATCCCCCAACCAGGATTGTCAAGTGTCGAAATGGAGAAACCATACCTATGTTCCCATTCGCCATTACAATTGGTCTGATACCAATTTTGTATTCTGGTTAATAATGTTTCCTGTTCTGTTGTCATTTTATAATTGTTGGTAACGATTATAATTTCGCACCCAAGATGGATACAAGGCGGTAAACATCTGGCGAGTTGAAACGTCATTCCACCGAAAAATGATCGCCCGGTAAATAAATATCCAGCCGCAACCCGCGTGCTCCCAGTTTTCCGGACTTCACAGATTTTTTAGGGCGTTTGGGGGTGCTATACACCAGTACCTGAGAAAGGCCCACCACTTCAGCGTCTTTGCCTTTGACCAAAATCGCCGTGGCCTCATCGATGCCTATACCTTTTAATGCCGGGTATTCGATGACGGCGCTGATCAGCCGGTTGTGGCGACTACGCTTCACAAAGTGTTGATCTACAATGGATTTTGTGAGCATGCCCAGGCCTGGCCGGGTCTCGATATTGTCGGCTTCAATAGTTTTGAAAGTAGCCGAATACTCCGTTTTTTTCCTGGAATTTCCGGTGATCATGACGGCGCTCATCACTGCTGCACCTGCGCTGGTACCACCCACCATTGCCCCGTTTTTGTAGGCTTTATGAATGGCTTTTTCTACCTCCGAACCGGCAACGGCATCCATAAAACGGTTTTGATCTCCGCCACTGATATAGATCAGTTTGGCGTGGGTAATGGAATCAACTTTGGCCGGATCATTGGCCTGCGCTTTTGTGCAAAAAACGCCGTAAACGTGGTCGATGCCCAGGTCGGTAAATTGCTGTTTTGTGTAAATAACGGCCGAATCGGGTTCCTGGCTTGACATGGGTAACACAACGGCATAACCGCCTTTGTCCAGCCCCGACTCCTGCACCATACGTTTGACCATATCCAGGGTACGCTCGCCGCCGCCGATGATGAACAGTTTGCCTTTGTTGCTTTGACCAAAAACGGGTAGGGCGCTGCCGGCTGCAAAAAGCAAAAGAAGTATGTAGAATCGACGCATGGTGGTGGATTGTTGATGGTAACGGTTATTGTGACTCGGTATTTTTTTCAACACGGTGCGTAAAGGTATGGCATCTGTCTTTGCTCCAGCACTTTGCCTGACATAATCATTATCAGGCTTCACTGCACATTCCGACGTATTCACTGCATCTCATATCCGCCCCGGTGGGCATGCAGGATACTTTTGAAGTATTAATTCACAAAAAATGAATGACTTCATGTGTAAGAGAATGTTTCCGTTTATCCTGACAGGTATCATCTTCGGTATTTGTTCCGTTCAAGTGTCCGCTCAAATATCCAAAATTAAAAAAGCGGCAGAGCAGACTAGTTCAGCCATTTCCAAAAACACGCCGGTGGGCAAGGACCCTGCACCCAAAAATTCCACGGGCTTCTCCAGCAGTTCAAAACCTTCCGGAAATAGCCATTCCACTGAAAAACCGGCTGTTTCGGAAGGAAAACAATATTATGTCCGGCCCGATGGTAAAGGCAAAGATGCCACCAAAGAAATGCCTGCTAAAGACATCGCAGCCATTGCCATGCAGCTCAAGGCTGGAGATGTCGTTCACCTGGCGGCAGGTGTTTATACCAGTAAAGCCGACCAAAGTTCCGACGTATTTACAGTTCCGATTTCCATAATAGGTGGATACAGCCCTGATTTCAGCAGCCGCGATCCCTGGGGACAGTATAAAACCGTGTTCAGTGGCAGCAACGATATCAGCAAGGGGCTGACGACCGAACGTATCGGTATCCTGACAGATAAAGACTACAAAGACTGGACAGGGACGGTACTTATCGACGGCATTATTGTCGATAACGGCGCCCGGAATTATTACCAGGACCCCAAAACGGAAACCTTGATCAGGAGAAAAGCAAGTCCTGAAAAAGGAATGAATCCAACGCCGAACACACCCGGCATCAAAATCAGAACGGGTAGCGGCACCAAAGTAGTGATCAAGAACTGCGTCGTCACGAATACGGCGCCTACGCAGGGCGCACTCGACGTGCAGGTTGGAAAAGGTGGCGCAGCCCTGATCGAAAACAACCTGATCGTCAACAATACCGGCGAGGGCATTATGTGCAAAAGCAACCACCACGGCGCTACCGACCATCCCGCTTATACCGTTAAAAACAATACCATCCTGTTTACCTGGAAATACGATGCTATCGGCAGTTTTGGCGGAAACAGTATCATGTTCGACAATGCGCTGACCTTGCTGGCGGAGAACAACGTTTTCGGTTTCAGCGATTTCGGCGGCGTAAACAACATCAAACAGTGCAAAACAGTCACCCTGAAAAACAACCTGTTTGTCGGGCATAAAAAATACGATTACCAGGAATTCGGCACCGGGCTCAAACTGGATGAACTGGAAGATTACGCCAATTATATTACCCGTGAATCGGGCAATAACTACTCCCAGGAAATCAAACTAAATGTCAACAAAACCTGGGTGGAGCAATACTTCGGACGCCAGGAAATTTCACGAGCCGAAGTAGATGCGGCCGCTAAAGCCTCCAACAGCGGCGCCAACCAGTTGAGGGCCATGTTCGGACTTCCCTTGCAGGCAGGCGCCGTTTCTAAAGATGCGGACATCTGGCTGCACCGGATGCAACTGGATGACGCTATCCGACTGGGTTTCAGCACCTACGGCAATAACAGCGGCTGCTCCAAACCCTGATTTAAGCAAAAAGGCAAAAGGCAAAAAATGAGTCATCCCGAATTTTACGGCGATTCAATTGGCCATAGTTTTCACTTTATACATGGTCTAACGAGCCGCCCGGGCCGTTGTTGGCGAGGACGCCAACGACGGCCCGGGAGGCTCACCTTATTATTGGCAAAGTAAAAATCTTGGCCAATAGAATCGCTGTAAAATTCGGAATGACCCATGTTAACTGATTTTGCAAACTACTTCCAAACCAGAAAAATTACGACAACATGAAAATAGTATCATCCATCCTGCTGTACTGCATGCCGTTTTTGGCGCTTGCACAAAATTTCCCGACAGATTCCAGGGTGTTGGAAGATGTCAAAAAGTACCACGGAAAAATTGCTACTGCCCGGGTCCAAAACGAATGGAAACTTGAAAAAGAAGCCGGGTACACCTTCAGTAACATGGCTAAACGGGTGGTTGCCGCCACCACGACCAAGGAAAACGATGTGTATAAAGATATCATCGGACTGGCTATTTATGTCAGAGGCGGCGCCGGAGAACCCTGGCGTTTTTCGCGTTATTTTGTTACTTCATCCGAAACGCACGGACAAAAACAACTCACCGAAGCACAAATAATAGAGCAGACGACGGAACATCTGCGCAAAAATCCGAACCGGATTTTTGGTGACTTGTCTGCTGTTGCCTGGATTTACGGCATCTCCTTTCCCAATGGATTTGTTTTTGAAGACCAGAAAGACGGCGACTATATTTACAAGGCCATGATAGATTACGAACGCAAAGAAGTTGAATCTATACCTTTCGACGGCGGACTATACCGTTACAAAGCGCCATTGGATATTTACGTTCGGCAAATCGACGGGGTGCTGCAAGTGGGCGGTTTTTCAATGCTGAACAGCATGTACGTACAAAAAACGGCCATGTCTGAAAAACAATTCAATGCCTGCCCCAGTTTGCAGGACAAACCATACGACGAAATTTCCGGTCCACAAGGCCCCGCTGTGAACAGCAAATCCGAAAAGCAGGGCAGTTCCAAAAACAGCGATACCGGAGCGACGGGCGAGCAAAAAAAGACAGATAACACGGGACATACCGGCGAAGGAAAAAAAGTTTCTAAATTGCCCAAAATTAAAATAGGGTTTTAATACCTCTGCTCTTCCTGATGCGCGCATTGCTCCATATCATACTGTGTTTGTGTATCGGCTCTACGGCTGCTGCACAAACGCAGTATGCCTATTTCAAGCACCGCGTCGACAATTTCAGAAACACCATCACCGGTGGCAATAATGTGGCGGATACGGCTATTCTTCACAGGGCGCTGGGTTTGCAGGACAGTATTTCATTGGCGCGTTTTGCCGATCTGGAGGCTGAAATGCTGATCATTACCGGGAAACTGAACCAGCAACTGGGGCGGATGGGAAGCGCCGAGCACGCCTACAAAAAAGCGATGCGCGTTGGGAAAAGTGCCAAAGACAGCCTTTGGGTAGCTGCCATGTGGGACCGGCTGGGCAATTTTTATACCCTGGAAGAAAGAAGTTACCTGGCATTGGATTGCCACCTGAAAGCCCTGGAATTGCGGGAGAAATACGACAAAAGCCGGGCGAGTATTGCGAGCAGCCAGCATAGCATCGCCAAGGTATACCTACAGTTGGGCCAACTGGATGTGGCGGAAAACTACCTGGACAAAGCCGGAAAATTGAAGCAGGAATTGAAAGATACGATCGGCCTCGGTGTCATCGCCATGTCGCAGGCCAATTTATACAGGGAAAAAGGGCAGTTTGAACTGGCCGAAAAACTGTGCCTGCAATACATCCCTAAAAGACTCAAACAATCCAATTATGAAGGCCTGATCATCAGTTATCTTTCTCTTGCGCAAACCTATGAAAAGTGGGGCAGGGGAGCGGATGCGGAAACCTACTACCTGAAAGCGCTGGAATCGGCAGAGTTCATCAAGCGACAGCGCGATATCGGGCTGATTTTGATGAAACTCGGTTCTTTTTATCAAAAAAACGGCCAGACGGCCAAAGCCAAAGCACTTTTTAGCCTGGCCGTGGAACGTTGCACAGCAGTCGATTCCAGAATTTATCAGTTGAATGCCTATCGCAACCTCTATCAAATGGCCAGGGCGGAAGGCGACCAGACCAAAGCGTTGTCGTACCTGGAGGTTTTTACTTCATTACAGGACAGTTCTTCCCGCGAATCGCTTCACATGAAACTGGACGATCTCGAAGCTTCATTTAAACTGAAACAACGCGAAACGGAAATCGCGCGACTGGACGAGGAGAATAAGGAGGGGAGACAATTCAGAAATATCCTGCTCGCCGGTATCGGCCTGCTGCTTACCCTGGCGGTATTTCTGGTCATGCTGTACCAATCCCGCAACAATACCCTGACCAGTTTACACCGCGAACAACAACAAACGCAACAACTGCTACAGGAAAAGGAAAAACTGCTCGAAGATTTACAATTATCCAACCTGCACCTGATCCAGGCCGAAAAAATGGCTTCATTAGGTGTCATGACGGCCGGTATTGCCCACGAACTCAATAACCCCGTGAGTTCCATCAGCGCAGGCGTTGCAGCACTGAAAATGGACCAGGAGGAACTGGCGCCGCTTTTCGACAGGTTGCTCTTGTTGCAGCGCAACGGTATGTCGGATACTGCCGCAGTCGGCGACCTGATCGACATCCTGAAAAAAACAGACCTGCAACTGATTTCAACGGAACTGGAAAGTCTGCTGAAAACCATCCTGAACGGCGCGCAAAGAACTGCTGAAATAGTGGGCGGCTTAAAAACGTTTTCCCGCGATACGGGCGACCGTTTTCTGCCTTTTAAAGTGGAAGAAGGGCTGGAAACTACCCTGACTTTGCTGCACCACAAACTCAATAATGAGATTGAAATTAAAAAGTCCTACCGATCGCAGCGGGAAATTTTATGTCAGGTAAGTAAACTGAACCAGGTATTTCTCAATATTCTGGATAATGCCATACAATCGCTGCAAGGAAGCGGTACTATTCGCATCGAAACATACGACACCGCCGATGCCTGTGTTGTTGTTATTGCTGACACGGGTATCGGCATGGATGCAGACACCCAAAAGAAAATCTTCGAACCATTTTTTACCACCAAAGAGGTCGGTCAGGGCACCGGACTGGGCTTGTCCATCAGTTATGCGATTATACAACAGCACCGGGGTGACATTAAAGTGGCGTCGTCGCCCGGCAATGGAACCGTGTTCACGATTACCTTGCCACTTTCCTGATGCTGTTGGGTTATAAAGGGCTGGTAAC
>JADLCC010000233.1 GCA_020847425.1 Saprospiraceae bacterium | reverse complement strand
TCGCGGGTGTACAGCCACTCGTTCAGCGCGAGGTTCATCGCGTAGTCGTCGTAGGCCGCGCTGCCTTCCGGCGGCGGGTTCTGCGCCAGCAGGCGGTGCAGGCCTTCGCGGAGGCGGTAGTGCGTTTCCGGGTGCTCGCGCTCCAGCCAGGCCAGCAGGGTCTGGCGCACTTCGAGGGGCATTTCGCCTTCGGTGAACCAGGGGAGGCGACATATCGCTTGCAGCGATGCGTGAGTCGTGAGTCGTGAGTCGTGAGTGGCATTAGTGACGGGGTGACTTAGAGTCACCCCGTCACTAATGCCTGGGGTAGCGACGGGGTGGGTTGAAGCCACCCCGTCGCTAGGAACCAACCCATCGATCAGGTGAGCAAGTTGCAGCGTAAGATCCCAGTGGAGTTCGGGATACATGGCGCAAGCAGATACCCAAATGATGAATGATGAATGATGAATGATGAATTTTTCATCGTCTGTACCTGCCGGGCCGTCAGGAGAAACAGACTGAATCGTCTTAATTAAATCATTATCAATCAGTTGTGTCGGTTCCTTTGCAGCATCCGGGAAACGGCGTGGATTCAGGTCGGGCGTTTTGCCTTCATCGGCATCGAACAGTTCGATTACGTCGCGGAGGCCGGAAAACGAGGCGGGCAGCACATGGAACAACTCCTGCAGGTTGCGTTCGCGGCGGCCGAAAGCCGAAAGCGCCTGGGTACTCAGTACGGCGCGGTCGGTCCAGGCGGAGAAAGTCTGGATCGCCCATTTGCTCAGGTTGCCGGTGCCGGGATGGAGCAGCGCATAGGCATTTCCCAGTAAAATCACCCGGCTTTGGGGGTGGTAGTATTGCAGGTCGCGGAGCGAGAGGCCGTTGGGATGCGCTTCGTTGTAGCAGCGGCGCGGATCACCTTCGTCGTACCAGTAGCGTTCCACCAGCACTTCCTGGCTTCGGAATGCGCGGTACATCAGGTCGAACAGCCGTGCCTGGTGGTCGCGCCCACTCTGGCGATCGATGAGCAGCAGGTATTCAGCGGGGCGGGTTTGCTGGACGTAGCGGAACTCGGGCATACCGCCTTTGTCCACGGTTGCACGGACGGTGCGCGGCACGTCGAGTCGCCACAATTCGTCGCTTTCGCGGCGGCGCAATTGCAGCAGCAGCGCGTAAAAATCATCGCCGAATGCCACATCCGGCTCCGCACCCAGGGAAATATTCCAGGTATAAGGTGGCTTCACATTGGGCTGGTGTTCGGCAATGAGTCGGCGGCGTTTTCCTTCCAGGCGGCGCGCCAGCCACCAGAGAAACAGGCCGCTGAGCAGGATAATCCCTGCTTTGATCGGCCATTCGAAATCCTGCAGGAATTGTTGCCAGCCGGTCGGTTGTGGGGGATCCAACTGGCTCAGGTCGCGGGGAAACGGGAAGTCACGCACCTGATAAAGGTCAGTGTCCCGGATTTCAGTTGCTACTTTTGCCGTTGGTGTCGGTGCGGCTAGGGTATCTAAAACATTGAAAACAATGGTGTACCGCTGGCGAAGGGAGCCTATTTCTGGTTTGAGTTGGATACAAAACGAGTCAATGCCTCCTTGGACAGCAGTATAATAGATTTTAGTGTAATAAAGTGCTTCATCATTTACCAATTGACGAACCAGTACTCCAATAGAATCCCATTGTACTTTAATAGAACTGGAATCTTCTTGAGAACATTCATTCCTAAAATCGGTACTAGGTGAACGAAGCGCTATTGGATAATAGCCAGATTCTCCCACTTTCAAATTAAGTGCTGTCCTAAGGGGTTTGGCGTTATTATTTTGCGAACGCTGTGACAATATCAAAGCCCCTAATGCTAATACTATAAGCGCAACATATCCAAACAATATCACCCAGCGCCCCTTCCCTTTTTCCACCTCCATTTCCGCCTCCACTTTTTCTATTACTTCCGGTTCCAGTTCTCCCGTCTCCTGCACCCGCGCCCAACTCTTGTTAAAAATCTCGTAAAACTGTTCCTGCTCCTCCTGGCTGCGGCACAACAAAGGCGCCAGCAGGGTTTTTAACTCCTCCGGCTTTGTGTCATCGGGTAATTGCCGCAACAATTCCTGCACCTGTAAATACGCCGCCGTGCCGAGCGGTATTCCGCTGGCATGTTCAAGCGACGTTAATACGTCAGCGAGGAGGGCGTGGGTAAGGGTTTTCAAAGCGAAGACTTTATCTGTAGAGATCGTTGCTAAGAGTTATTGGTTTGGGTTAAATTAAATCCCAATCGCCATGAATGAGTTGAATATGCTCCTAACCTGGGTGTCATCCTGAGCGTAGCGAAGGATCTGCCCAAGTAAAAGTGCAAATATTGCTTTTCAGGCTTGGGCAGATCCTTCGCTACGCTCAGGATGACACGCGGTTTGGGGCGTTTTTAACCACATTTTGGCGATTTGGATTTGTGGTAACCCATTATTCGCATTATCAGTTATTACCTATCCGGGTTGATATTCAAGCATTTGAACAAAAAAATGACTCAAACTGATTTCAACTCGGTACTTAGGCACCATATTCATCATTCATCATTCATCATTCATTTTAAAGTTTTTTCACCCTATCCGCCAGCACCTGCAAATCATCCTTGTTTTTCGCAAGCACCGGGTAAGTTTTCAGCAAAATAGCCCGGTCTTCTGCGCCGAGTTTACCGGCATCCAGCACACCCGGATCAAAGCCGAGGTGGTGCAGCAGTGATACCCACTGGATGAGTTCAGCGGTTGCGGGATTCTTGCGGAGTTGCTTGGATTCGCGGATTTCCTCGAAATGGGCGACCAGCGGATCGAGCGCAGTTTTGTCGTAGCCCTGCAACTTTCGTTCTGGATCTGCGCCCAGTTTGCTGTGCAGGATTTCGAGCAGTTCGGCCGCTTTCGGGAACGGAATATGGTAGTACACCACCCGACGCAGGAATGCATCGGGCAGGTTTTTTTCAGAATTGCTGGTAAGCACGATGATGGGCCGGTTTTCCTGCGCGGCGGCGTAGGATTTGTCCACTTCCGGCACCCGGAATTCCAGTCTTTCGATGGCCGCCAGCACGTCGTTCGGCAGGTCGCGGGGTGCTTTGTCCACTTCGTCGATCAGCACCACGGTGCGTTGTTTCGCCCGAATGGCTTCGCCGAGGGCCTGGTAGCGGATGAATTTTTCTTCCACCTGTGCCAGGGTCAGTGCTGCCGCGCTCTGGTTGTGGCTGTATTGAAAATGCGCCAGAGCATCGTATTTGTAGAACAGGTCGTTGGCGGCGCTGCTCGTTTGGGCATTGAATACCAATGGTTTATCCAGACCGTAACGGTCGGCGATATAGCGGGCAAGTTCCGTTTTACCAGTGCCGGGTTCTCCGGTCACGAGCAGCGGCTGACCCAGCAACAGCGCTACTTGTACTTCGTCTTCCAGGCCTTTGGAGGGCTTGTACAGTTTGGGATCGTGCAGGCGCGCGTTGAGTAAAGGTGTGGGGAGCGTAGCGGGTTGTTGCATAGATTTAAGTGTTTTAGTTTTTTGGTGTTTTGGTGTTTTAGTGGGCGTCCTGCCCGGGATAGTGTTTGGTGTTTCGTTTTTGGTGTTTGGGAGTGGATATTCAAGCATCCACTTTTTCCGTGTCCATCGAGCGCCCAAGAGCGGCCCCCCTTTCACAACTCACTATTCACAACTCAATATTCACAACTCACTATTTCAGTGCGTATTCGTACAAATCAGCCTGTAGCGCCTCCATGTCATACATATCAATAATCCCTTCATCCATATACCGTTGCAGACGGGTCAGCGCTGCTTTGTCGCGTTGCAGGGTCAGCAGCAGCAGTTCGGCGACTTTGGCGGCATCGGCTTCGTCCAGTTCTTCAAACCAGGTGGTCACCTCTTCCATGGGGACGGGGCGCAGCGGCGTGATCATGTCATATACCACTGCCTGAGTGGGCTCCACTCCTTCTGTAGCAACCTGAGTTGCGGCTTGTACAAGTTTGTTGATTTCTTCAATGGCCATTCGGAGGGAAGCCGGCGGCGCATCATGCAGGTTGCGCACCTGAACGGGGAAGAAAAACAGGAATTCCGCCGCGCCCTCGGTCGATTCAATGGGCCGCAACGTATCCATCAGCCAGCGCAGGTAATCCGTCAGCAGCGGTTCCCAGTCGGCGGCATTGATCCGAAAAATGAAGGTGGCGAATCTTTTGCCAACTCCCGCGTGCCGGGCGCAGGCGCGCAGGAAATCCTCAACCGGTTCGATGTGCTCCTGAAACCCGAAGCGCTTCTGGAAGTACTTGGCTGTGAGGCGTTTGCTTTCATCCAGGCCCATCGGGTCGAAAGGCAGTTCTTCGATCAGCAGCCGTTCGGATTGCGGTTTGCGGCGCACCAGAATAGCCTGCTGGTCTTCCTCGTCGTATTTTTCCAGTATTTCCAGGATGACACGCTCCGCAAAACTTTCGGGGCGTTGCATGGGGCAGGCATTGATGAAAAAAAACTGGCTGCCCTGGTGCTGGTTGTGGCGTTTCCGGTAAGTGCTGCGGAAAAGCCGGTTTTCGTCGATGCGGTCGCAATTGACGAGGTGCACATGGCTGATTTTGCGCCAGTCTATACGCAATTTGGCAAAAAGCGGCGCCAGGAATTGTTGCGGCGCCACCTGAAAGCCCATTTTTTGAGCGAGCATGGGGTCGGAAGCAGGCTGTACGAGGTCCGATTCGGACAGTTCGCCCACCAATTCCAGCAGGGCATTGCACACCTGATTAAAAACGGTATTGCGCTCGCCGATCTGCATCAGCCCCTTTCGGAAGTCGCTGTCGGCCTGGTGGTACCGGCCCGATTGCAGCACGATATCGCTCACCCGCGGTGAGGGGCCGAGCCGCTGGCGGAGTAGCACCAATGCGTCGCCGAGATCGGCAGCAAGTGCTGTGCGGAGTTCCTGTTGGACTTTTTCTAATTGTTGCACTGATTTTTAACAGGGAAGTTTCGGGTAAAGATATATGCATCTTTACAAAAATGTTTCCCGAATTTTGCGGCAGCACTTTGCTATCGTTCCTATGCTCAACTTCAATTTACCTGCCCTTTCGGTGGCAATACTTTTTCTGCTGACCGGCGCCCGGTGCAATACCCAGCCTTTATCGCCCATTTCCGGCACCATCACCCTCTCGGAAGGCTGGAAACCGGTGGTGTACCTGGTGCAGCCCCGCAATTTTGCCGACATCGCTGCGAATTACAGCGGCGCAGTGGTGGACTCCGCCTTTATTGCCGCCGATGGTCGTTTTGCTTTTTCCAACATGCCGGCAAATGAAACAAAAGCGCTTTTTCAAATCTGCGTGCAACAAACCGGCAATCGTTTCCCCAACCAATTGCTGGATGATAACCCATTGACGGCCAACTATATGCCGGTCGTGTTGCAAAAGTCAATCGCGCAGGAAATCCATGCGGAAGCAGCCCGTTTGCAAGCCACTTTTTCCATTCAAAATCCCGTTCCCGAAAATAGAGCGTTGCTGCAATTGCGCGATATCCGGCACCAGGCGTACAAAGCGCATTTGTCGGATCAGGAAAGTCAGCCCGATGAAAACACCTTGCTGGAACACGAAGCCGCGCTGCTTCGGTTCCGGCAACCGCTGATGGACTTTGCGGATTCGTGTACTTACCTCTGGCCGGCGCTGGTGGCTGTGCGCTGGATCAGCCCTGCGGGCGATTACGAACGTGTGCCTGAATTCCTGTTTGGCCAGTGCCGGAAATGGCGCACAGAATCACCTGAAAATCAATTTGTTGCACAACTTTGCAAAGCCGGAAGTCCGGAAAAACTTCCGGTGCTGACCGGCGATATGATCCCAGATTTCAACATGCCGATGGCAGCGGGAGATACGGTTTTGCTGCATACGCTGCTGGGCCCCAAACTCACGATTCTGGATATCTGGGCTTCCTGGTGCGCGCCCTGCCGCAAGGAAAACCGCACGGTTCTGTCGCCAGTGTATGCGGATTACCAGTCAAAAGGTTTGCAAATAATCGGCTATTCCATCGACAGCAGTCCGGCAGGCTGGAAAGCGGCTATCGCGAAAGACGGCGTCGTTTGGCCCCATGCCTCTCACCTCAGCGGCGATGCCACGCCGTTCATGGAAGTCCTGCGGATCAGCACGATTCCGGCCAATTTTATCCTCGATGCCAAGGGGAAGGTGCTGGCGAAGAATTTGCACGGCGAGGCGTTGAGGGATTTTGTTGCCGAATATTTCAAATAGTACCTATTCCTGAATAATCGTTTTCAACGTTGCCCGTTCCTTTTCCGTTTCCAGTGTGACCAGGTAAGCGTTGCCGGCTTTGACGTTGTTCAGTTTTCGTGTAACGATATTTTCACCCGGAAAAAGGTTTTTCAGTAGTTCCCGGTCAATAATTTTACCGTTTACATCGGAAATGCTCAACCAGACCTGTACAACTTCCAGCATCTGGAATTTGACGCCAAAAACGCCGTTGTTGGGGTTTGGAAAAACCTGCATCCGTAAAGTTCCAGTGCTTTGTTTGTTCAGTTCATGCACTGCCGATTCGGCGTTTTTCACCACAAAAACTTTAAAAATCTGGCTGCTGGCACTGCTTTCCGTACCCGTATTGATCCAAAAAATATTGGATTCCGAACTTGCGATACCGCCATAAATATAACCCACCAACATGGTGTCTACGGAGAGATCATCCAGGCGTATCACCCCGTTAGCATAAGCGGGAAGTGTTTCCAGCGGAATAAACTCGCTGCTTGCGCCCAGCAAAGCAGGCATTTCGACGGGCAGTTTGTACTCCGCCATGGTGCCGTCGGAACTGCGGGTGACCCGGGCGATCGTCCGGACAAACGGTACATTGTTGTCCTGCACCAAAATACCCAGGCTATCGTAAAATTGCGCTATTCCACCAAAAAATATGGTGTGCATTTCATTGGCGCTTTCCGAATAAAGAGGCAGAAAAGCGCAGTGGTAATGGTTGTAATACTGTGAAAATGAATTGTTTACCGCGTATCCACTGCTGTCGACATTTACACAATTGAGGTATGGAAAATCAACCGTTTTTTGAAAAACGCCTGAAAAAGCCGTAACCCCTTCCTGCCCGTTGGGGAATATTTGCGGCGCCACATTGTAATCCCTGCGGTGCAATTGCTCCGTATCGGTCAACGACGGAAGATGGGTCACGCTGAGCGTCGTGCCGTCGTCGCTGATCTTGAATTTTCGGATTTGATCGGTGTATTCCTGAATAAATCCGGGGCCGTGCGCCGGGCCCATCGGGTTGTAACGCCCCATAAACTTTTGCCCGCCCACCAGGTAATACGTATCATAAATTTTAGACAAATGCCCGCCTGTGACGGCAAACTGGGCATCGGTGATTTGTCGGAAAAAGGTAGTAAATGGTGTTCCTGCAACAACCGCATCGATCACCGCCGGCACCTGAACCGCCGTCAGTTTGTCATAGGTAACGTGGTCGCCGGCAGTATTGCTGTAGCCATAACCGCCAGTGAGGTACAGCACATCACCGTTCTGGATAAACTCCATATTGGTCGAACTCAACTGCTCCCGTACAGAAACAGGCAGGGAACTCAGCGGCGCCGACCACTGCTGTTGCGCAGAAGGGTCAATAACAATCAGTTGGTTGTTGTGGCCGGCCAGGTCGAATGTAGCGAAAGGTTGGCGCCGGTGCAACCCATCGAGTCTTCCACCGATGACAAGCCATTTGCCCTCGTGCTGCCCGTAAGCATAAGATTGAAGACCACCCACGTTTGGAATATTCAGTGGTTCGAGATGAATTTGAAAAGGGCTGTTTTGCGCATGGGCGTGTACAACCAGGCCTGTTAAAAGCAGGGAAAGGAGTAGTGATTTCATATAAGTTCGACTTGTTTCACGTCATTTTTTATCAATATTTCCTTTTCCGCAGTGCAGACTTCCCACAAATGATAACCGCCGGATAAATTCACGACATTGTTGTATCCGTTTTGCTGCAACATGCGCTGCGCCAGATAACCCCTCAAACCGCTTTGGCAATACAGGTATATCTTTCGATCAGGGTCAAACCTGTGCAGGTTTTCCCGCAGAGCGTCTACCGGAATATGCATGGCATTGGGAATATGGCCGTGCTCAAATTCATCCGGAGTTCTTACATCCAGCAGCACATCGTTTTCGGTAATAGCCTCCACCTGATCCCAGTAGAAGAACCTTGCCCTGTTCTGCAAGATATTTTCGGCGACAAACCCGGCCATGTTGACCGGATCTTTGGCAGAGGAATAGGGCGGCGCATAGGCGTGTTCAAATTCCGCCAATTCATAGATCGAACCATTTCTCTGGATGACAGACGATAAGATATCTATCCTTTTATCGACGCCCTCAAAGCCGGCAATTTGAGCGCTGTACAGGCGGCCGTCTTCCGGCGAAAACGCCAACTGGATATTCATTTGCCTGGCGCCGGGGTAATAGCCCGCATGTGAACCACTCTGCGTTGTGGAAACGATGTGCCGGATTCCGGCATTGCTCAGGTTTTTGGAAGCGGTACCTGCTGTCGCCACCGTCATGTCGAATACCTTCACAATAGCGGTATTGATCGCGCCCTGGTATTGCTGCACATTTCCCAGCACTATATTATTGGCGGCGATACGGCCCTGTTTGTTGGCCGGACCTGCCAGGTAGGTATTCATCGACTTGCTGGTGATCGGGTTGGTAAACTCGATGGCATCCCCGACAGCGTAAATATCCGGATCGGAAGTTTGCAGATACTCGTTCACCCAAATGCCTCTGGCTTCGCCCGTTTTTAGTCCTGCCTGAACGGCTAATTTCGTATCCGGCCTGACGCCGATGGACATAATGACGATGTCGGCATCCAGGGTATCCTCATTTTTCAGAATGACTTTTAGCCCGGTGTTGTATTTTTCAAAGGATGTCACTGCGGAATCCAGCAGTAATTGTACCCCTTTTGACCGTATGTGCTGCTGCACCAGCGCGGCGATGGGATAATCCAAAGGCGCCAGAATCTGTTTGCCCATTTCAATCACGGTCACATCCAGTCCGAGGTCGTGTAGGTTCTCCGCCATTTCCAGTCCGATGAAACCGGCGCCGATGACAACAGCCTTTTTCACGTGTTTTTGCTGCACGAATCCTTTGATATAATCCGTATCAGCCACATTTCTGAGCGTAAAAATCCCTTCCGTGGCGATGCCGGGTAATGGCGGACGAATCGGCTCGGCGCCCGGCGACAAAACCAGTTTATCGTAGGTTTCCACATATAATTTACCGGATGTTTGGTGCACAGCCGTAACCGTTTTGGAGGCCGGATCAATCGCAGTCACTTCCGTCAACGTCCTCACGTCGATATCAAATCTTTGATGAAAAGATGCTGCTGTTTGAACGAACAAGGCATTCCGATCCTTTATCACATCACCGATATAATAGGGCAGCCCACAATTGGCGTAGGAGATGTACTCCCCTTTTTCAAAAATGACGATTTCAGCATGTTCATCCAGTCTGCGTAGTCTTGCCGCCGCACTTGCGCCTCCTGCTACGGCGCCAATTATGACATATTTCATGGTGTGTTCAGTTGAGTAGTTATCGGTTATCAGTTATTCGTTATCAGGCTTGATGCTCAAGCATTTGTTTAAAAATAACTCAAACTGATTTTAAACCGGCACTTAGTTATCTAATCCGACGCAAAGGTGAGATCGGAAATGCCCCAGACTGTGTGACTCTTATCACAGGGGAAAGTGATTTGTGCACCAAAAAATATGATAGAGATCATATGGAAAACACATGAGACATCCGAATTTTTGTAATGATGCCTTTGGCCAAGGTTTTCACTTCATCAAGGGTAATGCGAGCCGCTTTGGCCGTCGTTGTGCGTCCCCGCCAACGACAAATAAGCACCCAAGCCAGGCAAATTGATCCTTTATTTTGCCTGAAATTCAACATAACTTGCTGTTGGCGGGGACGCGCAACAGCGGCCGGGGCACTTGTGCTTCGATTTTGCAGGGTAATAAAATTCGGTATTACCCATGTTCAATCTATTGATTTTCATTTATTTAAACAAAAATCCAATACACCTTTTGTTCTATAAAACCATTTATTGAACCAGCATGCAATAAGCATCTGTTTCAGCTATCACCTGATGTATGGTATCGGGTGGGATCTCAGTGTACTCCAATGCCCCGAGTTGATGTACAATATTTTCACCAGGCTGTTCATACCGCACAGCGCCTTCCAGCACGAGCAACACAGCAGGCACAGGGCTCTTGTGTTCTTTGATGACCTCGCCTTTGCGGACGCGTATGGCGGTCAAACGGCCATTTTGGGCTTTAAAAAAAGGGCGGAATACTGGCCCGGGCTGTTCGGATGCGAGCAATTCGGAAAGTGTCATTGGAAAACGGTTAGGTAACTACTTAAAAACGATCTGTTTTCATTTTTCGAGCCGGATAAGCCTGGTATTACAGACCTATCCGACTCGAAGCATGGCTAATGTTAATTATTCATGCGGTTTTTTCTGCCGCCCTTGCCTGATCTCCATCCATTCCAGTTGGGATTGCCTTTTTTATCCCGGAGCACCAGCACTTGTCCACCTTTTTCAACCGTCATAGCGATAATGGCAGGTGCATTTTGGTAGGTAATACTGGATCCTTTAACCTTGATCACATCACCGGCGACAAACTGGACATCCTGGTTGTCGAGATACCAGGATGGACCGAGGTGAACAGAAATGGTTTCATTTTTCTCCGTTTTTACCAATAAATGAATTCCGGTAGACATACCTTTTTCGGGCGTTATTTTTTCGATACTAACGACCGAGCCGTTCAAATCTTTGATGGCAGAGGCATCAAAAAGCCTGCTGTAATTGTTAGTGGCACACCAATTTCCGCTGCCACGTTGCGCCATAGCGTTAAATGGAAGCATGGCAAGCATACTTCCCACGACAATCATTTGAATGATTTTCATGATGAAAAAGTTTAATATAGGTGAGTAAGTACCCACAAAATTATCGGTGTATTTTTTAATAAAGTGTGTCTGG
>JADLCC010000232.1 GCA_020847425.1 Saprospiraceae bacterium | reverse complement strand
GGCTTTCCTTATTGTGCAGCCTGGAATTCATACAGATGGCCCTCTACCACCACCAATAACGAATAACCAATAACGAATAACAAATAACTAAAAATGAATCACTTCGACTTTTACGGCTTTCCCGTAGCATTTCAGGTAGATGAAAAGGCCTTGCGCCGCCTTTACCTGGAACACAGCAGGAAATACCATCCTGACTTCCACACCTTGTCCGACGAAGCCGAGCAGGCGCATGTGCTCGACTTGTCCACCCGGAACAACGAAGCCTTTAAAACCCTGTCGGATGAAGATAAACGGATTCAGTACGTGCTGAAAATCAAGGGATTGATAGAAGAAGGGGAGGGGCAGGGCGTTTTGCCACAGGAGTTTCTGATGGACATGATGGACATTAACGAAGCGATGATGGAACTCGAATTCGATTTCGATGCAGGGCGCCTGGAAGAGACACGCCGTTCGGTGGAAGCGCTCGATCAGGCACTTCGGGAAGGCATCCAACCGGTACTGGACACCTGGACGGAGGCCCAAGGTTCGGAGGCCGATTTGCTTCGGGCGCGAGATTATTTTTTTAAAAAGAGATATTTGTTGCGCATTTTTGAAAATCTCTCTAAGTTTGCGCCCGCTTAGTTGAAACGGGGCAGTTTGTTTTGTTGAAATGTAAGCGGCGCAAGGATAGTAGCATTGTTGCGCAAGGATAAATTAAGCGGGAGTGGCGGAATGGTAGACGCGCTGGTCTCAAACACCTGTGACTTCGCGGTCGTGCGGGTTCGAGTCCCGCCTCCCGCACTTAAAAGCGTTCCGGTTGTACCGGAGCGCTTTTTTTATTGCTTACCTTCGCCATGCTTAATCTGCGGAGCAACATAAGTTGGAACTAAATATTCCGAAATAGATGGTGCTCCTTGCCATTTGCCTTTTGCAACATTGCCCTTTCACCTATGGCGCTTATCCTCACCAACGACGGTTCTCACTCCGTTTTTTCCGAAACATACGGCGTAACCTACCATTCCACGCACGGGGCGGTGACGGAGTCTGCACACGTTTTTATCGCGGCCGGGCTGCGCTACAAAGCCGTCGTGCAGCGGGAAATCGCTATTCTGGAAACAGGTTTCGGTACGGGGCTGAATGCTTTTATGTCGTGGCTGGAAGCCGAACGCCGCAACCTGCAATTGCGCTATGTGGGCCTGGAGACCGCGCCAATAACGCAGGAGGAAGCGCTGGTGCTGAATTACGCCGAATTGCTGGGCGTACCCGAGCGGGCAGGCGACTTTCAATCCCTGCATCAAAGCGCATGGGGCGCCGAGCATGCGTTGTCGGAGCAGTTTCAGTTCAGGAAAGAACAGGTATCTATTGAAACCTTTGAAGCCACAGCAGCCTTCGATGTGGTTTATTTTGATGCCTTTGCGCCACAAGCACAGCCGGAACTCTGGACGGCCGACGTATTTGCCCGGATGTACGCGGCATTGCGCCCGGAAGGGGTGCTGGTTACTTACTGCGCCCAGGGGGCTTTTAAACGCACCCTGAAGCAGGTGGGGTTTCAGGTGGAGCGCTTGCAGGGGCCGCCGGGGAAGAGGGAAATGACGCGAGCAACGAAAACGTGAGTGGTGAATCGTGAATCGTGAGTGGTGAGTCGTGAGTGGCGCTTCGTCCACTTATTATTTGTTGGCCTTGAGCGAAGTACCACTCACGACTCACGATTCACCACTCACGAATATTATTTTTACGTAATTCCCAAGACAAAAAAACGTTGATCCTGCATATTTCATCTTAAAAGGCGAATATTTGCCAGGTACAAAACTACCCATACTCAATCCGATGTCATCCCTGCCACTTACGCACCGCGATATTTCCTGGCTTTCGTTCAATTACCGTGTCTTGCAAGAAGCCAAAGACCCGGCTGTTCCATTGCTCGAACGGCTCAAGTTTCTGGCGATTTACTCGTCCAACCTCGATGAATTTTTCAGAATCAGGGTGGCCAGTATCCGGAACCTGAAGAAAGTGGGCAAAAAAACAAAAGCCCAACTTGACTTTGACCCGAGAGATTTGCTCAAAGACATCCATCGGATTGTCAATCGCCACCAGAGCGAGTTCTCCGAAATTTTCGAACAACAGATTGTGCCCGAACTGCGCAAACAACATATTCATATCCTGCGCAGGCTGGACCTGAACGAAGAACAGCGGCAGTTTGTGGAGAATTATTTCCACGAAAAACTACTGCCTTTCGTTATGCCGGTACTGCTGGTGAAACACCGCATCCGGCCTTTTCTGGCCAATGCCAACCTGTACCTGGCCGTTCACCTGCGCCCCAAAAAACGCCCGCTGTCGGAAAGCGAATATGCGCTGGTCAAAATCCCCTCCGACCAGTTGCCACGTTTTGTACCGCTGCCCTCTACGGGCGGGCGTAACGATTTGATTATGCTCGACGATATCGTGCGGCATTCGGTTTCCTGGCTGTTTCCGGGATACGATATTCAGGATACGTATTCCATCAAACTGACCCGCGATGCAGAGTTGTACATCGACGACGAGTATTCCGGCGACCTGGTGCAGAAAATAAAATCGAGCCTGCAAAAACGCCAGGTCGGTCCGCCCAGCCGTTTTGTGTACGACCGGGAAATGCCGGAGCACCTCCTGGGTTACCTGCGCGACACTTTTGACATCCGGAAAAACGACATGCTGCCGGAAGGGCGTTACCACAATAATTTCGACTTCTTCAAGTTCCCGGATTTCGGCATGACGCACCTGCGCAACAAGCCGCTGCCGCCCCTGGAACACCCCCTTTTGCACCATGCGGAAAATCCATTTGAAATTATTCGCGCAAAAGACCAGTTGTTGCATGTGCCCTATCAATCCTATGAAGCGGTGGTCAACTTTTTTGAACGGGCAGCCGTAGATCCCGCCGTTACCCATATCAAAGTAATACAATACCGGGTGGCCAAACGCAGCAGGATCATGCAGGCGCTGATGCATGCGGTGCAGGAAGGTAAACAGGTGTCTGTATTTGTGGAAATTAAAGCACGCTTCGATGAGGCGGCCAACCTCGAATGGGGTGAAAAACTGGAAAAAGCCGGTGTGCGGGTGCATTACTCCTTTCCAGGGGTAAAAGTACATTCCAAACTGGCGCTGGTGCGGCGGCTGGAAGACGGAGAACCACGCCTGTATTCTTACCTTTCTACCGGCAATTTTCACGAAGAAACCGCCAAGATATATTCCGATTTCAGCCTCTTTACCAGCGATCATCGCCTTACCGCCGAAGTGAGTCAGGTGTTTTCTTTTCTGGAAAACATCAAGCCGCCCACAGAGGAGTTTGTGCACTTGCTGGTGGGCAAATTCAACCTGCGGCTCGCGTTCAACCTGCTGATCGACAATGAAATAGCAGCGGCAAAACGCAAAAAGCCCGCCGGCATGATCCTGAAAATCAACAGCCTGGAAGACAAGGATATCATCGCCAAATTATATGAAGCCTCCAAAGCGGGGGTGAAAATTCAAATCATTGTGCGCGGTATTTGTTGCCTTGTACCCGGAGTGAAAGGCCTGAGCGATAACATAGAAGTGGTCAGTATCGTCGATCGCTTCCTGGAACACGCCAGGGTGCTGATTTTTCACAACGGCGGCGATGAACGAATGTTCCTCAGCAGCGCCGACTGGATGGAACGCAACCTGAGTTACCGGATCGAAACTACTTTCCCGGTGTATGCGCCCGAATTGAAAAAAGAAATCAGGACCCTCATCGACCTGCAACTGAACGACAACGTAAAAGCGCGTATCATAGACCGGAACGACCAGAACATTTACCGCCGCAGCAACACCGATATTCCCGTTCGGGCACAACTGGAAACCTATTTTTTCTTCAAAAGAAAGTCGGAATAAATTCTTTCCCCCTGATAGTCAAGGGTTTGAAAACTTTTTTAAAATTTTTTCAAAAAACTATTGTCTATGTAAAAGGACTGCTGTTATCTTTGCCGCCGCTAAAGGATAGAACAACGGTTCTAGACAGCAAATGCGGAAGTAGCTCAGTTGGTAGAGCACGACCTTGCCAAGGTCGGGGTCGCGAGTTCGAGTCTCGTTTTCCGCTCAAAGAAACCTTGCCATTGGCAGGGTTTTTTAATTTAAGGCTATTACATTTGTACCACCGCCCGGGTGGTGGAATGGTAGACACGCAGGACTTAAAATCCTGTGACCGTTGAGGTCGTGTGGGTTCGAGTCCCATCCCGGGCACTGATAAATACGAAGGGCCTGTTCGCAAGAACAGGCCCTTTTTCACTTGTCATCCTCTAATACTTCGACATGAAACAAATAAAAATAGCCTTTCTGTTGGTTCTTTTTGGTCAAATAGGTGCCACTTCTTATGCCCAGCAATACTGGAGCAAAAGATTCGATTTGCAGGATGGAAATAACGACGGGATAAAAATGGTAACAAGTGATAGCACTTTTATCATACAGAGTTTTGGTTTATGTAACGGAAATAATGATCCCTGTTTCGGATACATGGGACTCGATTACGAAGGTAATCTGTTATGGAAATCTGTTGTCGATGATTCTTTATTTATCGGTCATGTACAGGATTTTGACCTGATCAATGATACCATTTTTGCCAATGCTTACTATAATACGCCCTCAGACAGTGCGTACACCATTCTGGCAATGGGTAGTGAAGGCCAGTACCTGTCACGGCACGATTATCACCAATCTGGCGTGCCAGGTTACTATCGCACAGGTGAACTTATCCTAAATGCCGACAGGATTTACATAAGTTATGATTACCGCGATACTGCCACATTAAAAAATAGTGCAAAAATAAGAGCATATGATCTATACAGGAATGTTCTTTGGGAGGCTGTGTTACCAGATATGAACAAGCATATCTCCTGGCAGGATATGGAGCCCACGCCAGATAGCGGAGTGGTGGTCGTATATTCTTATATTTCCGGAGGTAAACGTGCTGCAATAGAACGATACAATAAAGACGGCGAAAGACTTTGGATCACTAATTTTGAAGAAAGTTATGGTATTCTTGGAAATTTTGTTACCATAACTGCACACCCCGATGGTTCGTATTTTGGTACCTGGTACATCGACAATTGGGTAAACCCATATAAAAACAATTCTCCTGACATATTATTTAAACTGAATGCTTCAGGGGACTTTGTTTGGCAAAAAATGCAGCAAGATAAGTGGGAGAATTTTTCGAGGATATTCGTTGCACAAAACGGAGACGTAATCGGCTGCGGTCTTGCTTACAACCAGCCCTCCAACGATCCCAATACTCATGAATGGCAGGCGGGTTATATCCGCAGGATGGATACAGATGGGCAAGAAATATGGGACAGGAGAATAATAGATTCGACAGGTGGTGGGCGCGGGTTTGCTTTTAACTACGGTCTGGAGTTGGCCAATGGAGATTTGCTGTTCAGCGGTAATATTTCCTCAGACACATCCTCTACGAGTCAGAGTGATGCCTGGATCGTCAAAACCGACGCCAACGGCTGCCTGACGCCGGGCTGTCAGGATACTTTTCAGATCCTCGTAGCGTCGAAAGAAGCGCCGGTGTACCGGGAGCCGGATATTTTCGGCTTGCTGCCCAATCCGTTTACCGACCGGTTAGTACTGGGTACGTTGCTCGGCTACGCTGTTCCACCGGGCGATTACGAAGCAGCGGTATATGACCTGCAAGGCAGGTTGATACATGCACCCTTGCGAATCAATCCGGATCTGCTGACTGGATTCGATATGACAGATCAGCCGGCGGGGGTGTATGTGGTGCAGGTGTTTCGGGATGGAGCGCCGGTGCAGGCGTTGAAAGCGGTGAAAGAGTAGGGTAGTTAGAAGTGCGAAGTCGACAGTGCGAAGTGCGAAGTCCGTAACGTACGCCGCTTCGCGCTCAGGAAAGTTAATCCTATGAGCAAAGCGGCGTACCCTACGGACTTCGCACTGACGACTTCGCACTTCGCACTTACTTTTCAATACTCAGTTTCCCCGTACTCAAGCCCTTTCCGCCGGCATCCACCCGGAAAAAATACTGCCCCGTTGGAAGTTGGGAAACATTGATTTTGAAACTGTTATCCGCAAACGGGAGCCGTTTCACCTCCCGCCCTTGCATATCGTACAGGAACAGCGTTCCGGCCAGTGTTCGGGTTGTTTTTAAGCGGAAAGTGGCTTCCGTACGTGCGGGATTGGGGAATACATCCAGCGCCACATCGGGTTGCAGGTTGGCGACGCGGGTGACTTCCAGGTATTGCTCCCCGATGGTGTGCAGGGTGCGGTTGGTGATCACCGGATCATTGAAATCAAAGTAGATGCCGGCCTGGTTCTCCAGTTGGGTATTGTCGGGCAGGCCGGTTTTGGGCGATATGGTCAACTTGACAAAACCGTGGGAAGCCGCTTCGTTTACATTGCTGTCGGGCAGCATGATATTAGAGAACACGAATTGCGCAACACCCTGTCCCAGCAGGTTGAAAGTATAGGGGTGGCTGGAAGCGCCGGGCCGCAGGGTGGAGAGATCGAACAAGGTGGAAAGCGTATCCAAAATCATGACAGTAAAGGCTGTATCGGTACCCGTATTCTGGAAACGGATCAGGTATTCAATTTCTTCCCCTTTAGGTATAAAATGTTCCGCTCCGACACCCCTTGGGAAGCCCTGCTTGTCGTTCGGGTCATATGATCCGATATTTTCCACACAGTCCACATCTTCAAAAAACGTCGCGTCGTCTTGTGGGAAAAGCGTCACGAAGCCCTGGCTAATGGCGCCGGAAGAATTTGTACCGCAGCCTTCCACGGCTGCACTGGCCTGGAGGCTCAGCGGATGATGGGCTGTTTGATCAATTTCAAGACGCCAGGTGGAACCGTTGGCCGGTACCGTAAAAGTTTCGGAGCTGCCATGATCCAATTGAATGGAAGCGCCCTCCATTTGAATCATAATGTCTTCGATGATGACATACGAAGCCGTTTGAGTCATATCTTCTCCCTCATTGGTGATGGTGAATTTCACCTCGTTGCCATTGCAGGCGCCCGTGACGCGCAGGTTGGCGCCATCCCAGGCGCTGTTTACCGGCCCGCAAACCGTGTCGGGGAAAATATGCGCCGTGCTGCAATGGGTATGGCCCAGTACGGCGTCGCAACTGACCGAAACCAGCAGTTGGATAGTTCCGCATTCACCGACATCTACGTTACCAACCTGAAAGGTGTAGTTATTGCCCGACTGTGCCGACCAGGGCATGGAACTCGATTGCAACGTCATGAATGGGTCAAGGTCCAATTCCACATAGGCATTTTCAACGGGGACAGTGCCTTTGTTGCAGTATTGCAAACTGTAATAGTTGGGGAAACAACGACGCAGAAAACTTGTCGACAAATCCACTTCCATGCGAGGGCAATATTTATCGACCTGTCCGGAAAACGGAACGATAACGGTGTCGGCCAGGCCAACCTGTACGAATTGTGGTGTCGTACAAACGTTCCATAAATCGTTCGGCCTGATCAGGGCAACTGTATAATTGCCTTCTTGTATGGGAATATTGTAGGAGCCGTCGTTTTTCGTATAGGTTACAAATTCGCCTGCCGGGCCGGAAGCCACCACCAACCAGTTGGCTAGAGGTGTTTCGGACGGATCGTGCGCACAGTTTGAATTGTCATCCAGCAGGGCTTTGCCCATGATAGCGTTGAAATGAGCGGGTTCTCCCATTGCGCCTCCCACAGTAAGAGCCGTATAGTTGAGGTCGCCCAATTTCACCCCGATAAAATTGGAGTTGGTCTGGTTTCCACTCAGGTTGTTTATATTGATGGCGGTCGGATATGGGAACGGGTTGGCCGGATCGGGGAAGACGTAACTCGCTGGGATGAAACGAAAAGATTCGTTGCCGGGAAATGTATTAATAAAGCCATAGATCAATTGTCGCATGATGAGTGTATCCTGCGTGTCAATTGTGTAAGAATCGTCCACATCCGCTGCAATGCGCTTATATGGGCTATCCAATAGTTCCACTCCGGCCATATGGCGGACCGCGAGGACGATGTCTAAGGTAGTAACGCCGTTCAGGTGATTGGCGGTAACCAAGGGCCGGATTGCATAAGAGCCGCCGGTCTCGGCAGTAAACGAATACTGGCCGTTGGCGTCGGTCACCTGAACGCTATTGGAGGTGCCTGTCATGGAAACGGCAACACCTTCGAAGGGTGTAACGCCATCCGGAAGGGTAATCCGTCCGGATATGATGGCCTGTGCATGCAGGACGGTGCCCAGCGTCAGCAGGCAAAATAAGAGCAGGTTTTGGAGGTGTCTTGAACCTTTACGGAGATTTATTTGCATGAGATCATGTTTTTGGTTGATAATGAATTGAACGATACAAAAGTGGCCTGAAGCCCGCTTCCGCTCAAGTACAAAATTTAAAATTTGTAACAAATTTTTGGAATAATAATTGCTTTAAAATATTGATAATCAATGTAATTTAATATCGTATTTGTCTACTGTTTTTAAAAATGGAAAACACCAGATTGCTCAAATTACTGCGCACTTTTTCCAAATCGGAACTACAGGGCTTAAAAAAATTTGTCCGCACCCCCTTTTTTAACCAGCGCAGCGAAGTGCCGGCACTGCTGGACTGGTTGCTTGTTTCATTAAAAAACGACCGGTTGGTGTCGGATAAAGCGGCTGCATTCCGCCAGATTTTTGGCAAAACTGCCTATGATGACCATCGTATCCGAATGGCAATGAGTTTTTTATATCAACTGAGCGGACAGTTCCTTGTTCTGCAATCCTTTCTGGAAAACCCGGTGGTGTACCGCAAACAACTGGCCGCTGTTTTCCGCCTGCGCAATTTGCCGGAACAGTCCGAAAAAGCCTGCGCCGAAGCGGGCGCCCTGCAACAACAGTCTCCTTTGCGCAATGCGGATTTCCTGGAAGAAAAATACCAGATCCAGTTGGAAAAACACCGCTTCCAGGTGGATACCCAGCGGGTGGAACAAAACGATTTGCAGGAACTGTCCGACCAACTCGACCATGCCTTCCTGGCCCGCAAACTCTGGCAGGCTTGCGTCATGTTGTCGCACCAGAATGTGAGCAACGCCTCGTATCAATTCGGTTTGCTGGATGCCTCGTTGGCCCATGCGGAGCAATCCGGCGCACTGGACATTCCCGCCATCGCGATTTATTACCACTGTTACCAGGCGCTCACCAAACCGGAGGAAAGTATTCATTTTCAACAATTCAGGCAGTTGCTGACGCGGTGTGGCGAACAGTTTCCGGCAGAAGAATTGCGCGACCTGTACATCCTGGCGATCAATTTTTGCATCAGGCAATACAACGCGGGCAATCAGGAATACCTGCCGGAACAATTTGAATTGTACAAAGAAGGGCTCGACCGGGATTATTTCCTCAGCGACGGCACGATATCGCGATATACGTACCAGAATGCAGCCACCATCGGTCTGGTGATGAACGAACTGGAATGGGTGGACCTATTGATCCACCGGTACCGCCCGATGCTGAAAGAAGAGCACAGGGAGGGTCTTTTTAGTTTCAACCTGGCCCGGCTGGAATACCGCCGCCGCAACCTCGGCAAAGCCCTGCAACTGCTCCAAAAAGCCGAATACAAAGACCTGCTGCTGAACCTGGCCGCTAAAATCCTGCAACTGAAAATCTTTTACGAGTTGCAGGAATATGATTTGCTGGCTTCTCATTTGCAGGCAATCCGTACTTTTATCCGCCGCAAAAAAGTGATGGGGTACCACCGCGAAAATTATATGAACACGGTGCATTTTACCCAGAAGTTGCTGGAAGCCAATATGTTCGATAAAAGCGTCCGGGCGGAACTGCGCCGGGAAATTGAAGAGACCAAAGCGGTGGCGGAGAAGGAGTGGCTGCTGGAACAGATGAAATGAGGGTGTTTGAGGAGCCACCCCTGACCCCTAAAGGGCAAAGTCATTGACTTAAGGGATCATGACCCTGAAAGGGTCAAAGGTGAATATCCCCGTATGAAATACGGGGATATTACGAAAAACGTTATAACAACCCTGAAAGGGTTGAATGTGAGGTTGTTACGTGCAGATTCCATTATATTCAACCCTTTCAGGGTTGCTAAAACTCGATCATTTTTCCCCGAATTGTATTCGGGGCTATTCATATTCAACCACTTCGTGGTTCGGAAAATCGCTAAGTCAACGACATTGCCCTTTAGGGGTAGGGGGCGTCGCCCCCAAACACGAAACACCATACACTACACACGAAAAAAAATGCGATTCATCATCATCATTACCCTTTCCATCGG
>JADLCC010000231.1 GCA_020847425.1 Saprospiraceae bacterium | reverse complement strand
TGAAAGAAATCGGCGGCGGATGTGGCAAAGAGGCCCTGCGCGTGGTCAAAAACATGCCGCGCTGGACACCGGGTGAAGCCGCCGGCCATGCAGTGAAAGTGCGGTTTACGCTGCCGGTGCGGTTTGCGCTGCAATAATGTGTAGGTTGATAAGGGTTGATAAAGGTTGATAAAGGTTGATAAGGGTTGATAAGGGTTTATAAGGGGCACTCGATGACGTGATTTCCCTCTATTTGAGTGGCTATTATCAACCCTTATAAACCCTTATCAACCTTTATCAACCTTTATCAACCCTTATCAACCCTTATCAACCTCAAAAACCTACGGCCTTCCCACTACCAGCACCGGGATGCTCTGCACGCCCGTTTTGCTGCGCAATGAAATGTAATACTGATCGGCCGGCAGATCGCCCAGTTCAAATTCCAGGGTATTGAATCCTTTGGGCAATGCGCCAAAGTTGCTTTCGCGCACCACCTGGCCCAGTTTATTGGCCACAATAGCCTGCATATCGGTCGCGTCTTCCAGTTCCAGGTTTATGGTAAAACGGCCGGCTGTAGGGTTGGGGAAAGCGCTGAGGCGGGTTACAAAACCTGCGCTGCGCAGTTGCAGATCATCCGAAGGGTTTTGCAACTGAGGGATCGCCTGAAGCGGGAAGGTACCGCCATTGCTCAAGGCAACCCAGGGCTCGAAGCCGGGATTTGCGCCGCTCAGGAAGCCGCTGGCAAAAACGACGGCGGTGCGGCCTTTCCAGAAAGAAAGATCAGCCTGGTATTTTGCCACCACGGTATTGTTGTCGTTACCGGGCGTTATGCTGAGTTCGTAGCTCGCTGCGGGTACTTCCAGATACCCCTGGAAATCGCCATAAGAAGCGTTGTCGATAATGGGCGCTCCTCCGGTCAGTACATCGACGGTAGGCGCATCCGGCGAACCGTGGAAGAACAGAATGCCGACGTTATTGGCGGCTACGGTTTCCAGGCCCATGTCGAATACGGCCAGGGTGAATCCCGGCGTTCCACCAACAATCCCTGTCGCTACAACCACATACCGTTTGCCTGCCTGGAATTGTACCGGGAACGTAGCGATAGCGTCAGTTGCCGATGTACTTGTACCCAAGGCCACGCCAATCGGAATGGTTACACCGGCCGGCACATCAATAAAAGGTGTAGCGGTGCGGAAAACAAAATTGTCGAGCAGCAGCGCATCACCTGCGTACACATCCACGGTAGGAGTAGGCGCATTGTGGATAATCTGTACACGGGCCGTAGTAAGCGGCGGGGTAGGCGGCGCTGCCAGGGTTTGCAAAGGGAAGGTGCCGCCGTTGCTCAGGGCCACCCATGGCTCAAATTTGGGGCTGCCGCTACCCAGAAATCCGCTGGCAAAGATGACGGCGGTGCGGCCTTTCCAGAACGAAAGATCGGCGCGGTAGGAAGCCACAATGGTGTTGTTGTCGTTTCCGGGTGTGACACTCAGGTCATAACTGGCTGCAGGCACCTGCAAATACCCCTGGAAATCACCATAGGAAGCGTCGTTGATGATCGGTGCGCCGCCTGTCAGCACATCCACCGTCGGCGCATCGGGAGAGCCGTGGAAAAACAGGATGCCAACGTTATTGGGATCTGTGGTTGTCTCCAGGCCCATATCAAATACCTTCAGGGTGAAACCCGGGTTGCCGCCGACAACACCGGTAGCCACAACGACGTATGTTTTGCCTGATTCAAAGGAAACGTCGAAGGTAGCGATGGATTCCGAAGCAGCAGCGCTGTTGCCCAGAGCGACACCGATAGCGATAACAACATCTGCAGGTACGTCGATAAAAGGTGTGGCGGTCCGGAAAGCGAAATTGTCGAGTAACTTGTCTGTGCCCGCATAAATATCCACCGTGGGCGTAGGGGCATTGTGTATGATTTGTACACGGGCTGTCTGGGAAAAGAGGTTGCCCATGAAGAGCAGAAAAGCGAGTAAGGAAAGGGCGTTACGCATGGTTTGTGAAATTGTTTTAAATGGATATGAACCTGAGATGAGTAAAAAATCATAAAGGGCAAAAACCGGATAAACTGGATGTGTGCCGTTTCCCTGGCCGCCGCAATACAACAACACAAACAGCATGTCCTGAATTTGGTTGGTATAAATGACCGCTAACTGTCGGTTTTTGGCAAAAATGTTTAATTGTTGCACGTTCAATCGCCTTAAAAGTTAAACATTACAACCATTTATGGTGCACTAACCTTGCACCGGGCATATGCGGTTGTCATGCAGATGGAAATTCATGTTCAATTATTTACCTTTGGCAACGCTTCCAACGTTCACCTTCAATTGTCCTTCTGTTATGCCTATCACGCGCCGCAAATTATTACAAACCCTTGGAGCCGCTACCGGAGTCGCTGTGTTGAGCGGCTTTAGCGAAGAGTCCGAAAACTATTTTGAAAAAATACCAGCCCTGGATAAATACCCGGGCTTTGTCAAACCCGTTCGCCCGGTTTCAGTGATTACGCTGGGTGCGGGCAACAGGGGCAATGTGTACGGTAATTTTGCCCTCAGTTATCCTGAAGAAATGGATATCGTAGGGGTGGCCGAACCCATCGATATCCGCAATGAGCGCTACACCAAAAAACACAACATCCCCGAAGCCAACCGTTTCGATACCTGGGAACGTGTATTTGAGCGCCCCAAATTTGCCGATGCGGTAATGATCACCACGCCCGACAACCTGCACTACGGTCCTTGTATGGCTGCGCTGAAAGCCGGTTACGATATTTTGCTGGAGAAACCGATTTCACCCAGCGAGCAGGAATGCAAGAATATACTGGAACTGGCCAAAAAAACCGGGCGTATTGTAGCCGTTTGCCACGTATTGCGCTATGCGCCGTATTTCGTCAAACTCCGCGAGGTGGTTCAGGCCGGAATGATCGGCGAACTGATCAGCATACAACACCTCGAACCGATCGAGCATGTGCACATGAGCCACAGTTATGTGCGGGGCAACTGGCACGACCGCAATGCCACTACACCTATTCTTTTGGCAAAAAGTTGCCACGACCTCGATATTTTGCGCTGGATCGTGGGCAAACCCTGCAAACAGGTGGTAGCGATGGGTAGCCTTAAATGGTTCCGGGCCGAAAATGCGCCGGAAGGCAGCACCGCCCGCTGCACCGACGGCTGCTCGGTGGAAGGTACCTGCCCGTATTCCGCGTTGAAAATTTATTACCGGAACCGGCAGCGCACGGGTGTTTTCGATTTGCCGGAAGAACCGGAAAAACAGGGTGAGGCCATCCTTGAAAAATTGCGCACGACCAACTATGGCCGCTGTGTGTATAAAATGGACAACAACCAGGAAGACCATTACGTCATGGCCGTACAGTTCGAAGGCGGCGTGACGGCCACTTTTTCCATGGAGGCATTCACCTCCTACGAAGGCCGCCGTACGCGCCTGATGGGCAGCATGGGCGATATTGTGGGAGATATGGAAAAATTCACCCTGACGGATTTCCGAACCGGAAAAAGCACGGTGTACGACAGCGCCGTAGCAGGCGATATGCACGGCGGCGGCGACTGGAGGCTTGTGCGCGACTGGTTACAGGCTATCGTGCAACATGACCCAAGCCTGCTTACGTCTACTATAGACGCGAGTATCGAAAGCCACCTGATGGGCTTTAAGGCGGAAAAAAGCCGGGCAAGCAACAGGATTGAGCAGATGGGAGGTTCGTGATTTATACTGACCTTACTTACTTTATCGAGACCAATGTTATTGAGATAATTTAGAACTAGTAGACCATTCCTGCTTCAAATCGCTAGCGGGAATGGTTATAATATATTCGAAAGACAATATAAATCTTATGGACTTATGATAAATGAAGATATATATGATATCTCCAGTGGTATTCGGAGTGATTCCGAACGAGTTGCATATTTATATAGCGAGGTAGAAAAAAAACACAATCGTAGATTTTTATTCGAGCCTTTTCGGGTGCTTGGTCAGCCTGATTTTCTTTCAAGGTACTCCAATGGAGAAAACCCATTTCCAAAAAGTATCGAGATCGACCCAACAAATTTTTGTAATCATGATTGCCCTTTTTGCATATACAGCAGCCTACATAAGCCTGGCCATAAAGAGCGAATGAAAGAGGATAAACTGTTCGAGGTGATTTCAGAAGCACATACTCTAGGCGTTGAATCCATATTATTTATTGGAGGAGGGGAACCATTAGGGCACAGCAAGACAGTGGATGCTATTGAATATGCTAATGGATTAGGTATTTCTGTAGGCCTAGTTACAAATGGCGCATTGATGAGAACCCGCGATGTAGGAATAATTAAAAAAAATGCAACCTATGTCAGGTTCAGTATCGATAGTGGGACAGCTGATACCCACAAGGTCATGCATCAAAGTAATGACTTCAATCGAGTAATTTCAAATTTGAAACTCGTTGCTTCCAAGCCTAGAAAATCGACAATTGGTGTTAGCTATTTTATTTCTGAAGTAAATTTCCATGAATTATCATTAGCTGCTTCTCTCGCCAAAAGTGCCGGAGCTGACTATATTCAATTTAAAACATATGCTGGGATTGGTATATCAGATAATTGGTACAGTTTGTTATTGAAAGAAATTGAGAAGGTCATCACATTTTCTGGGGATAGCTTTGATGTACATGTGATGGAAAATGTATTTAATCGAGGTGCTTTTCAATCTAGGGACTATTCTAAATGCCATTGGCAGGGGTTTAAAACAATAATTGGTGCTGATGGGAATATGTATCTCTGTACCCAGAAAAGAGGTAAGGCTGATGCGGTAATTGGAAATATATATGAAAATACTTTGAAGGAGATTTGGGGAAGTGAGCAAAGGGAACGCGTTGTTAATTCAATAATACTTGAAAAATGCCCCTTTTGTGTTCATAATACTCAAAATAAGTTAATTGAATTCTTAGGCGTTAGCGGAAATACCCATACAAATTTTTATTAATGAAAATTTTATATGTTATTGGTTCATTTTACCCTTCACAGGGTGGGGGGCCTAGCAGTGCGATCTCCTGGTTAGTTAAGTTTGTTCATCGACAAGGAGTGGATACAAAAGTTGTAACTACAAATAGTGAAATCAGCCCTGATCGCAATATTATACCTAATATTTGGATCAAGAATGAATTTGGCCAGGTATGTTATCATTCATTTAGGAGCATGCAATTGCCTGTCAGAATGACATTTTCTGCATTGTGGCAACTTCGAAATACTGATATTGTACACTTGAACTCCATTTTTCATCCTCCTAGTCTAATTGTTGCTGCAATTGCATTAATGATGAGAAAGGTCATCTTCTGGGATCCGGGGGGCGAACTTGCTTCAGAAGCATTGAAGTATGGTAGTCTGAAAAAGCATATTTACCTGAAACTAGTCAGATTCATTGTGAGGGATAAGCCATATTATCATACTACTTCGAAGCAAGAAACAGAGGATGTGAAAAAAAATATTAACCCTAATGCAAGATTTTTTGAGGCTCCTAATTATATAGATAGTATTGATAGGATCTCGTGCGAGCCAAAGAAGCAGTTTCTTTTTCTGGGTAGATTCCACCCAATAAAAGGAATTGAGAACCTATTAATCGCGATTGGCCTCTCGGAAAAATTCATGAATTCAGATTTCTCATTAGTTATCGCTGGTGACCACCAAAACGATTATGGGGCCTATATAAAAGGATTGGTGGACGATCTACATTTGGGCTCCAAAGTGAAATTTGTGGGCCATGTTCAAGATACTCAAAAGTTTACACTGTTCGCAGAGTCCTATTTTTTTATTCTTCCCTCACATTCGGAAAATTTTGCTAATGTCGTAACTGAATCGTTATCACAAGGCACCCCTGTTATTGCATCTACAGGTACGCCTTGGAAAATCCTAGAGGATAATAAATCTGGTTATTACTGTTCAAATCAGCCAGAAATACTTGCTCGCGCTATTGACCAGGCACTCAATCTCGATGTTGAATCCTATAACAAGTTTAGGACTAATGCATTTGCATTAGTGATAGATCATTTTGGAATGGAGAAAGGAGTTCATAAATGGATAGATGCATATCGAGATGCATTAAGCGTAGCCTTAAAATAGCCCGCGTAAACTTGAAGAGGCGCAACAGGATATCTCCCGTTGCGCCTCTTCAAGTTTACGCGGTCAAACGTTTATTTCTTCCCTTTTCCACCGCCGCCGTTCACCGGCGCAGGTGTTGGAGGAGTAGCAGGCACAATAAGGCCTTCTTCAACAGCTTTCATCAATTCCTTACCTGTTTCATTTTCAGGATCCAGTTCGAGAATAGGCAGGCAGTTGGCTTTTACATTAGCGGCGTCGCCTTTGTTGTAGTAGTAGTAAGCCAGGTAACTGTAGGCGTCGATCAGGTCCTTTTTGTTTTTGGTCTTGTCGAGGCCGAGGCCGACATAGGTTTCGAAGTAGGGTTTCGCTTTACCGAACTGATCGATCATTTCGGGGTGCGCTTCTACATCGGGGTCCTGTTTGGCAGCAGATTTACCAGCCCAGATCCAGCCGAGGCCCGATTTTGGTACCAGTTCGGCCACTTGTTTGAAGATGGCTTCCGCTTTTTGATAGCGCAGTGTATCGTCTTTGCAGTAGAACTGAGCCAGCCCTTTCTTATAGGTGTCAGACACATAGTACTGGTCGTTTTTGGGCAGAGAGTCCAGGTATGAGGTATACGACTGAACGGCGCCGCAGTAATCTTTGCGGGCGTACAGGAGTTCGGCGATTTCCTTGTTCAAGCCCCAGCTTCCATGATTGGTATCCAGTTCGATGGATTTTTTCAGGTTGCCGATGGCAACGATGGTGTCCCCTTTGCTTTTCAGTTGCAGTCGGCCCATGTAGAGGTAGTCGGAAGGAAGAATTTTCTCCGGCGTAACCACTTTGAAATAGTCGTTCAGGATATCCAGACCGCGCTGGTACTGGCCATTCTCATAATCGCAGTAAGCCTGCAGGCGGCGGAGGTAGTTTTTCGTGCCGTCTTTTTTGAGGATTTTCTCCACCAGTTCGCTACATCCTGCACAGTCTTTAGTGATATAAAGACAGTTGGCGAGTTGCATTTCATCTTCAATTTTCACCTCGGCGCCATTGTTGACCAGATCTTTGTAAGCGGCTGTTGCTTTTTCCCATTTGCGGCCATAGTAGAAGTGTTCTGCTTTAGCGCGCAGGGCAGGGGTGAATGTCGGACTTGCTGCGATGGCCTTATCGATATTAATCTCGAATTTTTCGGGCAGTTTAGCGGCCTTATACACTTTGGCGAGCATAAGTTTGGCCAGCGGGTTTTTAGGCTCGAGTGCTTCAGCGTACTCATAGTATTGAGCAGCCAGGCCGCCGTTGGGCATTTCTTTGTAGCAATAGCCCAAAGACATCAGGGTAGCGAAGTCTTTGGCACTGACATCGAGAGCCACTTTCAGCTCCGTTTCAGCGCGCGTCAGGTTGGGTCTTTTACTGCCGGGTGAAAGGTAAAAGAAAAAGGATTCGCCAATCATGCGAAGTGCAGTCACATCTTTTTTGGCTGTTTTGGCTGCTTTTCTAAACTGGTTGGTGGCTTCCGTATCGTCGTTGCGAAGCAGGGCTTTCCGGCCATTGGCTACGAGCGCGTAGGCGCCTTCAGACTTGGCGTTGAATGCGGCATCAATACTTTTTTCAGATTCGACCTTGTCGCCTTTGGCGAGATAGGCGTTTGCCAAAGTCAGCAATGCAACCTGATCTGTAGGATTGGCTTTGGCAAGTGCCGAATAAATACTGATTGCTTTATCCCAATCTTCCAACTGCATGGCCGTCATTCCGTCAGCATGGGTTTGGGCGTTCGCCATTTGAGCGAATGCTACAAGGATTGGGAGGGCTAATTTTCTAAGAAGGGTTGTCATTGTTCGGAAAAAGATTTTTAGTTTAATACTACACTAGCGCTTGTTTTCTAGCAGCTGCAAAGTTCCACTTTTCAGACGCTTTATTTCAAAAAAATCCACACAACGTTTGGTGAAATACGGCAATCTTAAAACAAGTTTAACATAAGCAAATTGGTTTTGATTGCACTTACTTTGCAAGTGCTTCATTTTCAGGGTCCAAACCTTGTGTTGAATGTGTGAATAAAATTTAGTCGCGACTCGCTTTTATGAGCCTTGTAGGTGCTTGTGCCGGCAAAAGTCCGTCTTTCAGCACAATTCTTTGCCCCTGGTCGCCGGCAAGAAAGGATGCGAAACCCAACCCCAGCCCTTTTCGCGCCTGTGCATTGATAATATACATGGTGCGTTTGTACGGGTAGTCGCCGGTGGCCAGGTAGGCTTGATAGGGGCCATAGCCTTCCGCTCCGACGGTTTTGGCGATGTCGGCAATCCTGATTTCCCTTCTGAATTGCTGTACCCCGCGGTCGTCCGTATCCGAGATCCAGTTGGCTGCGATGATGCCAATAGCATTTTTGTTTTTAGCAACATACGCAATGACCTCCGCATTGGTTTGCAGCGCGGAGGCTTTGGGAGAAAGGGGGGCGCCGGTCAGTATGGAATCTTTAACATACCGGAGGGTGCCGGAAAGCGGGTTGTCGAACACCAGGCTCATGTCGCCTAAAGCCGATTTCGGGTTGAGTTGCGACCATTTTGTTGTTTTACCTGCCAGGATATCATGCAATTGGGCGATAGTAAAAACAGTATCCTTATTGGCTGGATTCAGGATGAAAGCCACCGCATCGTGCGCTATGGGTGTCATCGGCGGCGTAAATCCCCTTTGAGTAAAAAACTTCAGTTCGTCATCGGTGAGTTTGCGGGTGATAATAATAACCTGGATAGAATCCCGGAGAAGAGCATCAACCGCCTGGCCTTCGGAAATGTAGGCGGGTTGTATTTTCGCCTGCCGATAGATCGAATCGAATACATCTATGGAGGATTCAATGATGGGTTTGTACCCTTCATCCACCATGATACGGATACTGCCGGTTGTCGGTGTATCGACAACTTTGCCACTTTTATCCTTTTGCTCGCCACAGGAAAACAGGCAGCAGGCGGACAGCAATGTGCAAAAGAAAACGGAACGTTGCATGATTTTTTTGGTTTACTTGTTTTGATAATAATCGGCATACACGCGCCAGCCGCGGTAGATGCCATAGATGATCAGCATGCCCGCAAAAATATTGCGGAATTCGGTGCCGACTTCAGGCAAAAAACTTTTTACAAACATCAGCAACGAACCCAGGACAACGTAAAAAGCCGTCATCGCTATCCCAAGGATGAGCATTGGGTTGCGGAATTTGCGTGTGTTTCGGATGCGATCGTTGGTATCCATAATGTGTTCGATGATATGGTCAATGTGGAAGAGCCGGCAAAATTGACGCGTTTGTCAAGGACAGGCGGCGTTCTTTGCAATGCTTTTAATTTGAAGATGCTAAAGTCTGGAAAATTGGCGTGATCTGCATAATCTTTGGGAAAAAAGCATAAAAAAGGGTGTGTTTTGCAGGCAAAATCGGGCGCTGCGAAAATTTGCTGGGGGATAGTGGGGATATATTCCGGAGCTGTTGAGTATATTTGCAACCCTAAGCGCCGATTGCGCAATACTGTTTTCCGAAAGGCGATTACCATTTTTATGGTATTGATGCGAATCGCCGCCTTTCAATTTTAATGAGTTCATGGCTTAACTTACTGAAAACGAATAAGTTAATTGCCAAATAGTTGGGCTGGGCGGATATTTTGTTGTCGCACCGGCTGTCCATGATGACTCAAATCTTTACCTGTGTGTTAATTTTATTTTATTTTTTGAATTGAACTGTTTTGTACCTTTGATATGTCCAAGGTGCCGGTTCACGTCCCAATATTTCCATTTTTTTACACTAAAACATTCAAATCCGTTTATTTTTCGCTCCTTTTGAGCATTTCAAAAGTTTTTTTAAAGGACAAAAATCCTTGATAATCCCGTTTTCAATGTTCTAATATCATTTTTTAACCAACTCATTCTTTTTATGAAACAATTACTCACAACCCTACTTCTGGTAGTGGTTACGGTGGCTTCTGCATGGGCCCAGCGTACCATAATGGGTGTAATCTCCGGCGATGACGGAGAAGTTCTCATTGGAGCTACCGTTTCTGTCAAAGGTACCGCTCGCGGCACGCGTACGGATATCAATGGCAAGTACTCCGTAGAAGTGCCGAACGGCGCTACCATGCTGGTGTTTTCCTACACTGGCTACAAAACACAGGAGGTTGCAATCGGCACATCTAATGCGGTCGATGTCGTACTGGAAGCAGGCACAAGCCTCGGCGAGGTCGTCATCACCGCTACCGGTCTTACCCGGAACAAAAGTGATGTGGTCTATGCCAACCAAACGGTCAACTCGACCGACCTGAATGCAGTTACCAACAAAAGTGTATTGAATGCCCTCCAGGGGAAAGTGGCCGGTGTCAAAATCGGTTCCGCTTCCGGTGCTGTAGGCGCTTCCACACGTGTGGTACTGCGTGGTGAAACTTCGCTCACACAAGGCAACAATGCGCTTATCGTAGTGGATGGCGTACCTGTTAACAACTCTGCCGCAGGTGGTGGTGGTGGTACCGGTAAAGCCGGTGACCGCGACAACTACGTGGACTTTGGTAACCGTGGTAACGACATCAATCCGGACGACGTAGAGTCGGTTACGGTATTGAAAGGCCCGGCTGCTACCACTTTGTACGGCTCCCGCGGTGGTTCGGGCGTTATCCTGATCACTACCAAAAAGGGTAAAAAAGCAGAAAAAGCAAACATTTCCGTTTCTTCTTCTTACAGTGTGGAAGAAGCGTATGTGCTGTACCAGAACCAGGAAGAATTCGGTTCAGGTTATGCGAGCTGCGGCGGTTGCGGCGGTAGCACCAAAATTTTCATGGGTGAAAACTTTGCATGGGGTTCCAGATTCGACGGACAAATGATTCCATGGACAAGTGTTCCTTTTGACGATCATGGCGATCCAATTCCACTGAGCAACGGTAAAATCGAGCAACTGGTGCGCCCTTACAGCGCAGTGAAAAACAATGTTCAAAACTTCTTTGACATCGGTAACACTGCACGCAACAGCTTCGCTATCTCCGGCGGAACAGACAAGTACAGCTACTACGTTTCCTATACCAATTTCAACAATGAAGGTATTGTACACAACACCAAACTGAACAAACACAACCTGTTGTTGAATGTAGGTTCACAATTCTCCGATAAACTGCGCTCCGATTTCTCCTTGAGCTATTCCAAACTCAAACAGCGCGGCGCAACGGAAGGCGGCTACCCATTCGGTTACTCTTCCGGTACACCTGCTATGGCATTTGTAACGCAAACACCTGCGAACATCCCGTTCAATGAACTGCGCGACTACAACAGCCCTTACCACGACTTCAAAGGTTTTTACGGTCAGTATTCGATCAACCCATACTACATCCTCGACAAACAGGACGTGAGCAACACGGTTGATAACGTTGTTTCCAGCGTTTCCCTGACGTACTCTCCAATACAATACCTGTCTCTTACAGGTAAAGTGAGCACCAACTTCATTACGAGCAACATAACAGAGAAAAACCCGAAATTCGAGTACCTGGCAGCATATACCTGGTCGGATGGCGAATTGGCAGACGGTGGCCGCGGTGGCAACACCTTCAGCCTGGGTTCCTACAAGGAAAGCACCAACCGCATCATCCTGATGACGTATGATGCTTACGCCAACTATTCCCGTCCATTGGGTGACAACCTGAAACTGACTGCTACGCTTGGCTTCAACTCTGTCGATCAGGCCAACCGCTCTGTTGCAGGTAGCACTGTAGGCGGTCTGGTAATTCCTGAGTTTTATGACCTGACCAACTCTGCACAAAGCCCACGCGCGGCAACCGCATCCGGCCAATACCGGATTTTCGGTACTTACCTGAATACGTCTTTGGGTTACAAAAACTGGATTTTTGGTGAGTATTCTGCCCGTCAGGACTACTCTTCCACGCTTCCAACCGGCAAAAGAGGATTCTTCTACCAGGGTGGCGGTCTTTCTATCGTACCTACCAACCTGGAGACATTTGACGCAGGTCCGCTTTCTTTCCTGAAATTCCGCGCTGGTCTCGGTTCTGCAGGTAAAGACGCACCACAATACCGTTTGAATTCGTACTACGGCCTGAACCCGCTCCTCCTGGATCTGGGTGATGACTACCAGGTACGTTTCCCATTCAACGATGTTCCTGGCGCTCGCAAACTGAACCTGATCGGCAACCCGGATCTGAAACCTGAACTTTCGATTACTTCTGAATTTGGTGTCGACCTCGGATTTTTCGATGGCCGTATCGAACTGGAATACACCTACTACAACATCAACTCTAAAAACCAGATCGTGGACGTCAATATTCCATGGTCTTCCGGTTATGCCATTGTGCCTTTGAATATCGGCCGTATGGTCAACAAAGGACACGAACTTGGACTGAGGCTGAATGTGGTGAGAACCAAAATGTTTGACTGGAAACTGTACGGTACCTGGTCGAAAAATGACAACATCGTAAAAGAAATCATCGCGAATGATTCTCCAACCGACGAGCTGACTATTTATGGCAGTTTGGTCCACTTCTCCGGCCACGGTTCTTTGAACCTGGTTGCAGCAGAAGGTTTGCCATTCGGTACTTACAAAGGCACAACTTATCAGTATGACCCACAGGGTCGTATTATTGTGGATGCCGTAGGTAACCCGAAACAAAGTGAGAACCTGGAATACCTGGGTAGCTATCAGCCTGATTTCCTGGCCACTTTGGGCACAGAATTTACGATAAACAAGCGCCTGACTATTCGCGCGCTGCTGGATGGTAAAAAAGGTGGACTGTTCTATTCCGGTACCAAACTGAGTACAGAATTCAACGGTACCGCTCTTACAACCATCGTCAATGACCGCGAACCATTTGTGGTAGAAAACAGCGTACAGGAAGACGGCAACGGCGGTTATTCTGTAAATACGACAGAAACCAGCGCTTACCAGTTCTACAGGGGTTCTCCTGCAGGTATCAACCTGTTGGATGCTTCTTACCTGAAATTGCGCGAACTGGCTGTTTCGTACAACATTCCTACAGGAAAAATGGGTGCTTTCAAAGGCATCACAGTGGGTGTATTTGCTAAAAACCTGAAATACTGGGTAGCAAAAGAAAACACATTTGCCGATCCTGAAGTAGGTGGCGTAGGCGGTGCATCTGATGCCGTGGGTATTGAATCTACGACTACCCCAACTTCCAAAAGTTTCGGCGCAGAGCTGAGACTTAATTTCTAATCAAAAAAAGACAACAGCAATGAATACGCATAAATTCAAATTCATATTACTGCTGGTTTTGGGTTTGGGTCTTCCTTTCACTTCCTGCAAGGATTACCTGGATGTTAACATTGACCCCAACCAGTCTACTACGTCCCGCATCGACCTGCAGCTCAGTTCTGCACAACTGGAAGCAAGTATCGGTATCGGACAACGCATTTATCCACAGCTGTCTATTTTGTGCCAGTACCAGACCGGTGGCCCCGGCGTTTCTTTGGGCGACCCGGATCAGCACAAATGGGCTTCTTCCGAAGGCAATGAATTGTTCACCAGATTGTACAGAAGTAATGTCAACCTGGATTTCATCATTAAAACGTCTACGGAGCTCAACTATGTGGCCATCGCTAAAATCATGAAAGCGTATAACTTCCAAGTTTGCGCAGATATTTTTGGTGACATTCCTTACGCAGAAGCATTAAAAGGTGACATCGCCGACGGTTCAATCGTGCACCCGAAGTATGACAGTGCAAAAGATGTGGTTTACCCTGCGCTTGAAAAAGAGCTGAAAGAAGCCATCGACCTGATCTCCAGGGGTGGTACTTTCATTCATCCTGGCGCTGACGACCTGATCTACCACGGCGATATGGTATTGTGGGACAAGTTTGCACACACACTGTTGCTGAAAATGTACCTGCGCCAGGGCGCTGCCGGACAGGCAAAACTTGCTGCACTGTACAGCAGCGACGACCAGTTTGTTATCGAAACTGCGGATGAGGCAAAAGTTTCATTCCCAGGCGGCGCTACAGGAAGTAACCCTTCCTGGACTGCTGCAAACAGTACCTCACTGGGTAACTTCTACGTTGCAACCACTACTTTCCTGGATTATCTGAGCGCAACACAGGATCCACGTATTGATGCATATTTTGACCCGACTCCTGGCGGCACACATGCTGGTTTGAATCCTGGTGATATCCAGAATGCACCCATCAATGCAACCTTCTCCCGCCCTGCAGGCGCGAAGGTTACCGGTGGCGGTCTGATGTTCAGTCCTACTGCCCCAGTATTCTTTATCTCTGCATGGGAAGGCAATTTGCTGCTGGCGGAAGCCGCTGCAAGAGGTTGGATCACTTCTGACGTCGACGCACTCTATGCTGCCGGTGTTCATGCCAGTTTTGAATACCTCGGACTGGATGCAACTGCTGCCGATGATTACCTGGCTGCCGGTGGCGCGATTGACGCAAGCAATAAAATCAAATCTATTGCGCTGCAGAAGTGGACTTGTATGAACAACCTGCAACCAGTTGAATCCTGGATTGAAACGCGGAGGCTGGACAGCCCTGCAACACCTATTTTTGCTTCAGCCGGCGGTATTTTCAAATCACCGACACTGAATGCATTAGGTACGGGCGTTTTCCCAAGCATTTTGCCATACCCGGAAAATGAGGAAAGCCTGAACCAGAGTTTCCCTGGCCAGCACCCACTCACTGCAAAAGTGTTCTGGGACAACTAAAAAATCAAGAGCGTTCATAAGTGCCTGTGTGGCGCACCTTGTGCAATTTTTTGAAAATCAATACGTTGTAAAAGGTTCGCCACACATTCTTGGACATTCTTTAAAAAAACTCATTCGATTATGAAAAATAAAATTCTATTGCTTTCTTCTCTTTTGGCATGCTGCGTTTTTATCATCGCGGCTTGTCACAAAATTGAAGACAATGACTCCACGGTAGTTACCACGTCCATTCCATTCATCGTTATTCAAAACATCAACGATGCTTATGTATATGGAGCAGGACAAACCAGCATCTATAGCGACATTCCAAACGTTGTTGCTGTTGCTGTTGACACTTTAGTTGGTTTTGAAGGCGGATACGGTGGTAAAACCGGCTCCGACTCCATTCAGATCCTGAAAAGTGACATTACAGGCTGGCCTGATACTGTTGGGCTCGGCGGTAAGTCTGTTACTTTCGAGAAGTTCAATAAAGCCAACTTCAAGGTAGCGATCAGTTCCAACATCGTTATCGCAGGTCCTATTGCCAACCCCGGCCCAACGGCTATGGAAGGCACTTATAAAAGGACTGCGAACGGTGTGCTGATCGAATTGAAAAAGGTATTTGATGGTGTTTATGTCATCGACAACCCGGGTGGTGCAGCTGTTGCTCCTTTCCCATACCTGTTTTACAATTACAAGAACGCTTTGGGCGGCGACAGCCTTGCTTTCCCGATCCAGTCCAATCCTTGTGCAGGTGGTCTGCAACTGGTAGCGCCAGGTGCTCCACTGTCTCTGACCAGTGCGGAATATTCTGCTCAACACCCGCCTGCCATTACAGCAACTTCTCCGCTGACGGTGAGCTGGAAGGTGTTTGAATTCCCAGCTGCCCGTGCCAGTTCCGGTCATACAGGCGTTGCCTTATGCCAGTGGGGTACAGGTGTCAGGACGTTTGAAAAACAATAATTCAGGGTATTTTTTTACCTGTAATGATGACGCGGGTGCTGCCAAACAGCACCCGCGTTTTTTTTTGCCTTTCCCCAAAAAACAAGAGTCATCCCGAACAAACGGGATGACTCTTGTTGTAAAAAAACAGATAGAATGATTTGTGTTATTGCTTCACAAATGTCCTGACGCCTACGCCCCAGGTGCACAAACCACCGTTGCCTGGCTGAACGGCGGCGTTAGATGCGGAAGAGAATGTGAACACACGCCATTGCAGCGTCACAGGAGCCATAGATGCAATGATTGGTGGGTATTGTGTTGCATAATCCGATGCGCGCAAAGAGAACGGAGCAGTTGGACCAACCAGTTGAAGGCCGCCTCCGCATTCATTGGGTTGAATGGGGAATGCAAGGCTGTCGGTACCGCTGGAACTTTTGTAATTGTACAACAGGTAAGGAAATGGAGCCACATTTGCACCACCCGCGTTATCGATAACGTAAACGCCGTCAAACACCTTTTTTAATAGGATGGTGACGCCGGTAGCCGCCCTGAGGTAACCACCTTCCATAGCCGTTGGGCCGGGGTTGGCGATAGGGCCTGCGATAACGATATTGGTGGTGACAAAGGTTTTGAAATTGGATTTATTAAATTTCTCAACCGTTATTGCTTTGCCGCCAAGGCTTACGGTGTCTGGCCAGATTACAATTTCACTTTTCAAAATTTTGATCGAGTCAGAACCGGTTTTGCCACCGTAACCGCCTTCAAAACCTACAACAGAGTCAACAGCAATAGCCAGCACGTCGGGGATATCGGAATAAATACTGGTTTGTCCTTGCCCATACACATATGCACTATTTACATTTTGGATAGCGATAAATGGGATGGAACTTGCCCGAACAACGGAGTCATTGTCTTCAATTTTGTGACAGGCCATGATTAGTAAAAAACAAGCTGCCAAGAGTGAAGAAAGCAATAGAATTTTATTTTTCATAATTGATTGAGTTTGTGAATGATGTTCATGAGCACGTGGCTGCCTTGCAAGGTTGATATGGGGTGATAAAGGTTGATAAGGGTTTATAAAAGTTGATAAGTGTTGATCATACATCCGCTCTAAAATGAAGCGATTTGTCTCTTCCGAGATGTGTATTATCAACCTTTATAAACCTTCATCAACCTTCATCAACCCTCATCAACCTTCGTCAACTTTGTGAACGATCTTAATTTTTTAGTTGTCCCAGAACACTTTATCCGTGAGTGCATTCTGCCCCGGGAAATTCTGGTTCAGGCTCTGTTCATTTTCCGAATAGGGCAAAATGCTTGGGTAAATGCCGGCTCCCAAAGCGTTGCTGGTTGGTGATTTGAACAAACCGCCAGGCGAAGCGAAAATCGGCGTTGCCGGGCTGTCCAATCTTCGGGTTTCGATCCAGGACTCGATAGGTTGCGTGCCGTTCATACAAATCCATTTCTGGATGGCAATAGATTTGATCTTATTGCTTGCGTCGATCGCGCCACCGGCAGCCAGGTAATCATCAGCAGCAGTTGCATCCAGTCCGGCGTATTCAAAATTTTCATGTACGGCATCGGCATACAGTGCGTCGGCATCAGCAGTGATCCACCCCCTTGCAGCGGCTTCTGCCAGCAGCAAATTGCTTTCCCATGCAGACATGAAGAATACCGGAGCAGTCGGGGCGAAAAGTAGTCCTCCTGTTGGAGATTTTGCGCCGGCTGGTGAGGAAAACTGTGCTGTAAGCGGTTGACTCTGGATATCTCCAGGATGCAATGCGGCATGTACGCCGGCAGGAGTCGGGTCAAAAAAAGCATCGAGGCGTGGATCCTGCGTAGCGCTCAGGTGGTCCATTATTGTAGTGGTAGCAATATAATAATTGCCCAATGCAGAACTTTTTGCAGTATTCCAGAAAGGGTTGCTGCCTGCAGAGCCACCTGGAAAAGGAACCTTTGCGGCTTCATCGTTCGTAAGGATAAACTGGTCGTCACTGGTGTACAGCGCTGCCAATTTTGCCTGCCCGGCTGCGCCCTGGCGCAGGTAAACTTTCAGCAACAAAGAGTGGGCATACTTATCCCAGAGTTCCATATCGCCATGGTAAATCAGGTCATCCGCGCCAGGGTGAACAAACGCAGCACCCCTGGAGATCAGGTCGATGGCTTCCAGCAGTTCACTTTCGATTGCTGGATATACGACATCCTTGGCGCTTTCAAACCTGGGGTGCAGTATAGAGCCATCTTCAATATCGCCGCTTAATGCCTCTGTGTAAGGAACATCGCCGAATACATCCGCACAAATGTGGAAATTATTGGCCCGGAGAATTTTTGCGATGGCTATGTAATTGAGCTCAGTAGATTTATTGATGATATAATTCAGGTTTGAACTGCTTCTGTACAATTCTCTGAACAATTCATCACATTCCGAGGCGCTCAATTTGTGCTGATCCCAGTCGCTCAAAGCAACACCCGGGCCACCTGTCTGGTACTGGCACCAAACGCCGAGTTCCGGAAAAATGCGTTGTCCGATTCCAATGGATGTACCGATGATAGCGCCGGTGAGCTGCAGGTCGATACGGGAAGTTGCGGACTGGTTAGGGTTGACGTTGACATCCAGGTAGTCCTTACAGGAAGTAAAGGGAAGTACCAGGCCCAAAACCAGCACAAGTATGAATTTGAATTTATACGTATTCATTGCTGTTGTCTTTTTTTTGATTAGAAATTAAGTCTCAGCTCTGCGCCGAAACTTTTGGCCGTTGGTGTAGTGGTGGTTTCGATACCAGCGGCATCGGAAGCAGCACCTACGCCACCTACTTCAGGATCGGCAAATGTGTTTTCTTTGGCTACCCAGTATTTCAGGTTTTTAGCGAATACGCCAACCGTGATACTTTTGAAGGCCCCCATATTGCCGGTAGGAATGTTATAAGAAACAGCGAGTTCGCGCAATTTCAGGTAGGAAGCATCCAGCAGGTAAGAGCCGGCCGGTTGGCCTCTGAAATAAGCATAGGAGTTTGTTTCAGTGGTATTTACGGTGTAGCCGCCGTTGCCGTCTGCCTGTACGCTGTTTGGCACTACAAAATTCTGACGGTCGCCGATAAGCGTTGTAAGAGCTGTACCGTTGTTTTCCGTGCTCAGTTTGGTACCGGAATAGAATACGCCACCTTTTTTGCCATCCAGCAGCGCGCGAATAGACAGGCGCTTGTTAACCATAATTTCAGTACCCAAAGTGGCCAGGAAATCGGGCTGATAGCTGCCCAGGTATTGTGCAGTCGGGCTTTGTATCGGATTACCAACAGCGTCTACTACGATGCGGCCCTGATCGTCATACACATAAGTACTGCCTTTGAATGTACCGAAAGGCAAACCTTCCGCAGCAATCAGGTTCAAAGAACCGTGGCCGGCAAAGTGCAAGAAGTTGGTAATGATATTCAGTTCGTCTGTTTGAACATCATTCTTGATGATCTCTTTTACAACATTCTCGTTTTTCGACCAGGTACCGTACAGTTTCCAGTCGATCATTTTGCTTTTCACGACATGCAACCGCAGTCCAAGTTCGTGTCCTTTGTTGACCATACGGCCGATGTTCAAAGGCACAAAAGCATAACCGGAAGACCATGGAATGTTGGCATCGACGATCTGGTTTTTAGAATCAATGTTGTAATACGTGTATTCTACTTCAACCCGGCTGTTGAAAAATCCGAGGTCGACACCGAATTCCGAAGTAATCGAAAGTTCGGGTTTCAGATCCGGGTTGCCGATCAGGTTCAGTTTGCGTGCAGCAGGAACGCCGTTGAATGGGAAACGGATCTGGAAGTCATCGCCAAGATCCAGCATGGTCGGGTTCAGGCCGTAGTACGAATTCAAACGGTATTGTGGTGCGTCTTTACCGGCAGAACCGAGGCCCGCGCGGAATTTCAGGAAATTAACAACGCCGAGGTCAACAGTCTCCAGATTGGTAGGTACGATAGAAAGACCGCCACCTTGATAGAAGAAACCTCTTTTGCCTTTCGGCAGGGTAGAAGAAAAGTCCTGACGTGCAGAATACTCACCAAAAATCCAGTTTTTATAACCAACAGAGGTGTTGGAATAAGCGCCGAAAATCCGGTATTGAGCGGAGAAAGCAGTCGATCTTGGCGCCTCGGTCGAGTTGGTCAGGTCATAAAACTCAGGAATAACCAGACCGCCAACGGAAGTACCTGCTACAACGCGGTTGGCTTGATCGATAGAGTTGAAACCAAGGGTCGTGGTCAGTTTGAAATCGTCGTTCAGCTGTTTGGCATATGTGCCATACGCATCGTAAATCAGGTTGATAATACGGTTGGTTTGCTCTTTGTAGGAACCCAGGCTGAAAGTAGTACCGCCCCGGCCGCCATCGACCAATACGCCGTCGGACCAGGAAAGCGCCGTTTCATAATTGAACTTCGGATTTTTTTCCGTTACGTTGCTCGTAATGAAGTTGGTGCTCACTTTACCGGTAAACGTCAGGTCTTTGATCGGCATGTAAGACAAGGAAACACTGGAAACAACATTGTCAACCGTGTTGCTTACGTCCTGTTTGTCGAGGATGTAGAATGGATTGATCGAATACTGACCGTAAAAACCTTTGAAGTCGTGGTACGGGCTGTTGTAGTCACGCAGTTCATTGAATGGGATATTGGATGGCGTCTGGGTTGCAAAAGCCAGGGCCGGTGTGCCGGAAGAATAACCGAATGGGTAGCCGCCTTCCGTTGCGCCGCGCTGTTTGAGTTTGGAATAACTCATGGAGAAATCGGAACGCAGTTTTGGAGAAAACTGTGAACCTACATTCAACAACAGGTTGTGTTTGTTCAGTTTGGTGTTGTGTACGACACCTTCATTGTTGAAATTGGTGTAAGACACATAGTAGCTGTACTTGTCTGTTCCGCCGGAAATAGCGAAGCTGTTGCGCGCTGTATTACCAATGTCAAAGAAATTTTGAACATTGTTTTTAACGGCACTGTAAGGACGCACCAGTTGTTCGATTTTACCGTTGCTCAATGGAATCAAATTACCGTTTGCATCGACAGGCACAGATGTCCAGGGAATCAACTCGCCGTTGAATTCAGGTCCCCATGCAAAGTTTTCGCCCATGAAAATAGATACACTGCCACCACAACCGCCGCAGGTTGCGTAACCCGAGCCGTATTTTTCCTGGTTCTGGAAAAGCACATACGCTTCTTCCACACTGTAGGAAGAAGAAACGGAAATACTTGGTTTGTCCGCTCTTTTACCTTTTTTCGTGGTAACGAGGATGACACCCGAACCACCGCGGGAGCCGTACAAAGTAGTAGCCGCAGGGCCTTTCAGTACGGTAACCGACTCGATGTCGTCCGGGTTGATGTCGTTGCCTCGGTTGCCAAAATCCACATAGTTGTCGCGGTCGCCATTTTTACCGGTACTGCCGTTGATTGTTTCGGAACCACCGCCGGCAGAAGCAGTGGAGTTGTTCACGGGCACACCGTCTACCACGATCAGAGCATTGTTGCCCTGTGTGAGCGAAGTTTCACCGCGCAGTACCACACGGGTGGAAGCGCCTACTGCACCGGAAGCGGAACCGATTTTGACACCGGCTACTTTCCCCTGCAGGGCATTCAACACGCTTTTGTTGGTAACGGAGTTCAGGTCGGCCGAACTGACCGTTTGATTGGCATACACCACATCACTTTTGTTTCGGGTAAGACCCGTAGCGGTGATCACCACCTCACTGAGGTTGGTACCGGCCTCCAAAGTGATGTCGACAGCGTTGGAAACACCGATGGCAGCTTCCTGTGTTTTGTAACCTGTGTAAGAAAACACCAGAGTCGTTGCGCCATTTGGTAATTCGAGGCTGTACTTACCGTTTATGTCTGTCAGGGTGCCTTTCGCTGCACCTTTGACCGCTACGGTCGCGCCAATGAGGTTTTCTCCATCATCACCGGTTACTGTGCCTGTAATCTTGCGTTGGGCCATCATAGTCCCAACTACTGCCAGCATCAGCAATAATGTTGTTAACAATTGCTTCATAATTTAGATAGTTTAAGTGAACGAAAATGTGAGTTTTGTTCGACCAGTAAAGGATTGAAATAAGGGAAGCAATGCTGGAGGCCAGTCGTGCAGGCAAAAAAAATAGCCACACACGGTGCAGCTTTCCAGCAATGGAAACTGTTCTTCCGTAAGTGACTTCAAGAAATGTTGAGTTGGTAGGAAACAGAGCGATTAAAATAAGATCACTCCACTGTTGCTGAGAAAAGGAGACTCAGATGCAACAAAAAAGCCGCAAAAAACCCATACCTCTCCTGAAAGAGGTATGACGATTCTGCGACTTCCGAAAATTTGATATGGTATGGTATGCGATTAGAAAAATATATAGATGTGGGTTTTGCAACACCAAAGGTAAAAACCTTCTTTCATACAAAACACCACATTTTATTTTTTTCGTTGGGTCTCCTGGAGTAAAATTCGGGAAAATATGCATAAACAGCAGATTTACAAGATGTTATTGCATGTTTTCCTTTAAAATTATTATACCAAATTTTACATTATTTTGTCTGCATTTGTCTCAAATACATCCGAATGGTGTTGGAAAGCCCGTAATACAGGGCGTCCGAGATGAGCGCATGACCGATACTCACCTCCAGTAACCCGGGGCAGTGGTCCTGGAAAAACTTCAAATTTTCGAGGTTCAAGTCGTGCCCGGCATTGATTCCGATCCCGATTTCATTGGCCACTCTGGCCGCTTCGGTATAGGCGCGTACGGCTGCTGCCGGATCTGTTTTGAAATCATGTGCAAAGGGGCCGGTGTACAATTCTATCCGGTCGGCGCCGGCCTGTTTGGCGCCTTCCACCATTTTGGGTATGGGGTCCACAAAAACAGAGACCCGTATTCCCTTTTTGTGGAGTTCGGCGCAGACCTCCTTTAGTTCGGCGCCATTTCCGACGGTATTCCAGCCGGCATCCGAGGTGAGCTGGTCGGGGGAATCGGGCACCAGCGTACATTGGTGTGGCGGCCAGGCCAATACCAGGTCTAGGAAATCCCGTGTAGGATTGCCTTCTATATTAAATTCGGTGCTGACAACGGCGTGCAGTGCAGGCACGTCATCATAGCGGATATGGCGCTGATCGGGGCGGGGGTGCACGGTAATGCCTTCGGCGCCGAAAGCTTCACAATCTTTGGCTACCTGTACCAGATCGGGCAGGTTGCCACCCCTGGAATTGCGCAACAGGGCTACTTTATTGATATTTACGCTGAGTCGGGTCATGTTTGTTACCTTTGCCGCAAAAGTAGAACGGCATGGATGAAAACCCAAATCGACCGGATAAGTTCCAGACCACTTCCAATCCGGAGCTGGCTGCTTCCTGGAAACCGGCATCACCCAAAGTAAGCGCTGTGCTGCTGGCGCTGTTTGCAGGATGCCTATTTTTTGCAGGTATCTCCACTGTAGTCTGCCAGGCGATCGTGCAAATCGGCGGCTGGGATGAAAGCCTGATGTCGGGCATGTTGCCTGCCGATGCCCTGGAGCCGGAGCGCTGGAAAATGCGTTTTTTGCTCGGACTCCGGCATTTCGCTACCTTCTCCGCTGCAGGTTTTCTAACGGTTTGGTTGTTTTACCGGGGCATCACCCGGCCGGTACCTGGCTGGGCCGACTACCTGCAATCCCGGCAATGGCCTTCCTGGCGCACGGCGGGCCTGGCTATGCTGCTGTTGCTGGTTTCGGTACCCCTGGTGCTTTATTTATTCCAGATCAACAAGATGCTGCCGCTGCCGGACTCCTTTCATGAAATGGAACAACAAGCCAATGAAGCCATCAAAGCCCTGCTCAGAATGGATCATTTCGGCGAGTTTTTGGGCAATCTGACGCTCATTGCCCTGCTTCCGGCTATTGGTGAAGAGATCGTTTTCCGCGGGGTTGTGCAGCAGCAGCTGATGCGCCGCATCACCAACCCATGGTCGGCGCTGCTGGTATCTGCGGCGGTTTTCAGTTTTTTTCATTTCCAGTTTGAAGGTTTTTTGCCCCGCTTGTTGCTGGGTTTTTTGTTGGGCTGGTTGTACTGGCAAACACGCAATTTCTGGGTGCCCGTGATCGCGCATTTTTTCAATAACGGCATTCAAATTGTAGGTCAATATGTTGCCGGCGACAACAGTTCGGTCGTCGATCTCGAACAGGATATTCAGGTGCCGTGGTTTGCAGCGCTGCTGTCGCTGTTTATGATCGGGGTGACGATGCGTTTGATCCGGAAGCAATAAGTGTTTTAGTGTTTTAAGTAATCAAGCAAAATTAGTTTGAACTAATTCTTCTGTAACTCATTGATTAACATTGCCATTTGCTCTTTGCAATTTTGCCCTTTTACTTAGTATTTTTGTGTTTTGGTAGTGCATTGCCCCAAAACAGATTGTAAAACATAGGCCTGATATACTCAGTTATTTAGCAACGACCTCTAAAACACTAATACACAAAAACACCAAAACACAAATTTCTTACCATGCAACAACTACTTGGTATCGGTTCACGGGTGAAACACCCCGCTTTTGGCGACGGGGTGGTCATCCGCCTGCACGTAGCGGCCTACGAGGTTTGTTACACCCAATTCGGCATTAAAATGGTTGGAAAAGACTACTCCAACTGGCAAATCGTGGAACATATCCCGGCTGATGAACTGGTTTCTTTTACTGAAGCCGAAGAATCGCTGGTGCGTATTTTGCGCGCCTGGGCAGCCGTTAGTCTCGAAGTGGTGCCGCTCGGCGACCGCTGGAAAAACGGCAAAATGGTGCTCCAGGCCGATGGCGTGCAACCCAAGGAAGTGCCGATCGATGCCTTTTTTCATAAAATCGTGATGATGCGCGACCGGCTGCGTGTACTCGAGCAGCAGATCAACGCATCCAAAAAACTCGACGACGAGGACAAGGTAAACCTACAGCAGTACATCACCCGCTGTTACGGCAGTATGACGACTTTCAATATCCTTTTTAAAAACAAGGAGGATTATTTTGTGGGGGAAAGCGGGAAGGAATGAAAGGCGATTTCCCAGACAATAAAACCCCATAAAACGCTGTATTCCAGCGCAATAAGCACATAGTTTTCCTGAAACACCCCATGGTAGTAGTGGCTGTAAGAAAGCGCCGCAAGCCCCGACCACAATATAGCAAAATGCCGGCGGGTAAACAGCGAAATCGCCATCGGTACGGTGATATACCATGGATGAACCGTTGCCGAAAAACTCAGGTAAATCAAGAGTGTGTACACCATGGCTCCGGCCAGGGTCGCTGTTTCCCGTTGTTTGCGCGAGGGCCAGAGCAGCGCAAGCAGTAATGCGCCCAAAAAAGTAGCCACCCCCAACCAAGGGCCCAGCAACTCGCCTACATCATAACCACGCAGCGAAAACCCCAGGGCCCGCAGCAGATAATACACGCTGGCATTGAACTGGAATTGCCGGAAATACAAATCGAGGCTCTCCAGTATATTGGGCAGCACAGGGAGCAGCGGCGCAAATAAAACAAGGCTTATCGCACCGAATACCAAGTTGAAAATCAATCCTTTGCGCCAGCCCAGCCAGCGCCAGATTACAGGTAAAAACAACAGCGGCAACATTTTCGCAGCCGTTGCCAATGCCCAACAGGCAGCCGCGAGCGTTAAACGTTCCCGTTGCAGTGCTACAAGCCCCGCGATCAGGAAAAAAATCATGGCCCCCTCGAAATGACAGTTGCCGACGATCTCCAGAATAAGCAACGGGTTGAGGGCATAAGCCGCCACAGCGTATTTGGGTGCAAAACGGGCGCCGGCCAGCAGCCATAAAGTACCCGCTTCGCACAACAACAGAAACAATTTCAATACCAGCACTCCCGCACCAATACTGTCGGGCGCTATCCATGCCGCTGCTGCAAAAACTGCCTGACACAACGGCGGGTACACGGTGTAGTATTGTGGAGAATTGAGCAGGCCGTACAATTCCGGGGTAATCCCTTTTGGAAAAACCTGCTGCTCCATAAAGTAGTCCGGCGGGTGCAAAAAAGGGTGCCAACCTGCCACACTCAGCCGGCCATCCCAAAGGAAGCGGTAAAAATCGTCGGAAAAATGAGGGAGGCTGAACAACAGCAGGGCCCGCAGGCCGATCCCCAGCCAGACATACCAGCGTGCAGGAATTGCATCGCCTTCTTTTTTTCCAAAAACAACCCACAGGTAAAAAACAAAGAAGCCGCCGAAAACGGCAATAAACGATCCAAAATCGGGTCTGCTGGCAAAATAACCCAGCCAGATCGTACCCGCAGCAGCAATGCCGGACACAAAAGGGAAATAAAACCTGCGAATGCCGTCGAACATGGCGCGAAGGTAAGGATACACATCGTTTTACCTTGTCGGCGCACGGACGCATAGTCTACCTTTGCAAACAACCCGGAGCAACAACCCTGCGTCAGGTGAATATCCATGAAACAGCCGATTGTTTTTTTGATCTTTTTGCTGCTGCACAACGCCGGGGGGCATGCACAGTCCATATTGCAACTCCACATTCCGGAGCCGGCATCGGCTGTGTTTTATGAAAAAATAAAAAATTTCCGCCTGCAGCCCGATTTGACGGATGCCGGCAAGGCTGTTTTCCGCTCGCGGGATTCGCTGTCCTTTCAGGTGATCTGCACCGATTTACTGCAACATTTCAGACAGGAAACCTACCTGTCCGTGTCGCTGGATAGTTTGCAGATCACAGACTCAGTTGCCGCAGCGGTATTGTACCTGGGCCCCGCCATGCGTTGGGTGCGCCTGCGCCCGGCCGACGACGACAACCAGGCCTGGCTCGCTGCGGCAGGTTTTCGGGAAAAACTTTTTACAGACAGCCCTTTGCGCTACGATGTGCTGCTGGCCACGGAACGCGCCTTGCTGGAACAGGCCGAAAACAACGGTTATCCCTTCGCGCAGGTGTGGCTCGATAGCATTGAAGTGGCCGAAAGCGGCGCTGTGTCGGCGCTGCTGCGCATCGAACGCAACCGTTTTTTTGCTGTTAAAACCCTGAAAATCAACGGCGATGTGAAATTACCCGCCGCTTTTTTGCTCCATTACCTCGGTATAAAACCCGGTGAACCTTACAGTCGTGCCAAAGTGTTGCGCCTGCGCGATCAATTGCGCAGCCTGTTGTTTCTGGAAAGCACCGGCAATCCGTCCGTCTCTTTTGCCGGTGGAGAAGCGACGATCAATTTGTTTCTGCAAAAAAAACGCGCCAGCCGCTTCGATTTTATCATCGGCCTGCTGCCCCGGCCCAACAACGATGACGGAAGGCTGCTGGTCACGGGTTCCCTGAATGCGGCGTTTCAAAATGCGCTGAATCTGGGCGAACGATTCTCTGTGGAATTTGAGCGCCTGCGCCCCGAAACCCAGCGGCTCGACGTGCAGGCAGGGGTGCCTTATTTGCTGGGCACACCATTTGGTGTCGAAGGCAAACTGAATATTTTCCGCCGCGACAGCACCTGGGTGGATGCACAAAGTGAACTGGGGGTACAGTATTTGTTTCCCGGAGGGGATTTTATCAAGATGTTTTGGGAAAACAAAGGTTCCAGCCTGCAGAAAGTGGACACGGCCGCCATTCGCAGCACCCGCGCCTTGCCACCCAACCTCGACCTCCGGCAAAACGGTTTCGGACTGGAAACAGGGCTCAATCGACTGGACTACCGCTTCAACCCGCGCAGCGGCTGGTCGGTGTCAGTCAAAGCGGTTGCGGGATTTAATACTGTGCAACGCAACAGCCAGATCGAGGCATTGCGCGACCCGGAAGACCCGGATTACAGGTATTCCAGCCTGTACGATTCGGTAGCCGGGCGAAACGCGCGGTTCCGCCTGGAATCCCGCATGGAACTGTACCTTCCTTTTTTTACCCGGAGTACCCTGAAACTGGGCCTGCGCGGGGGAGGCGTTTTTTCGGAAAAACCCATTTTCGCCAATGAACAGTACCGGCTGGGTGGCAACAAACTCCAGCGCGGATTCGACGAAGAAAGCCTGTTTGCCAGCCGTTTTGTTGTGGCAACTGCTGAAATCCGGCTGTTGCTCGACCTGAATTCATACCTGGCTATTTTTACGGATTACGGTTACCTGGAAAACGAGACGGACCGGCAGCGTTTGTTTTTGCGGCCCCTGGGCGTAGGTGCCGGGATAAATTTTGAAACGCAGGCGGGTATTTTCGGGATCAGCGTGGCAGTCGGCCGGCGCGATAACGGGCAGCCCGTGGACTTCAGGGCGGCGAAATTTCATTTGGGATATGTGAGCTTGTTTTGAGGGGTCGTTACGTGAGTCGTGAGTCGTGAATCGTGAGTGGTGTTTCACTTTTAAGCAGATGTCTGAGTTAACGCCACTCACGATTCACGACTCACGACTCACGTAACGACACACTACTTCTGCGCAATATAAACCCCCGTCAAAATAACCGCCGTACCTGCCATATCAATAGCTCCAAGGGCTTCGCCATCCAGGGCGCCCAACAGCATGGCAACGATGGGCAGAAGGTAGGTGACCGAAGTGGCAAAAATGGCCGTTGTGCGCTGTAGCAGCCAGAAGTATAAAATAGAGCCTCCTACGGTGCCCACTGCTGCCAGGTAAAAAATATAGCCGAGCCCTTCCCAGCCTTGTTCATGTTGTTGTGCGGCCTGCCAACCGCCTGATAACCAGAGCCCTACGATAAAAAGTAGTCCGGTAAGCACAAATGCCGCAGAAGCGATACCGGCAGGGTGCATATCGCGCAGGTTTTTATTGACCACATTGGCATTGATGGCATAACACACCGTCGCCAGCGCGCAAAGTCCGGCAAAAAAGGCATTGCCGGAAGCGGCGCTTTTACTGTTAAAAAGGATCAGGATAAATGCCCCGGCAAGCCCGAGGGTGACACCCAGCACTTTGTAGCGGGTAAAACCCATTTGAAAAAAGGCCACACCGAGCAACAGGGTGAACAATGGCGTGAGCGAATTCAGTACCCCGGCCAGGCTGCTGTTGACATGCTGCTGCGCCAGTGCAAACAGAAAATTGGGAATGGCGGAACCACAAAAAGCCACGACCAAAAGCGATTTCCAGCGTTTCCAGTCTATTTTCGACCAGAATGCCGCAGCAATGGGCAGATAAAGGGTCGTCGCCATTACCATGCGCCACATGGCCATCTGGACCGGATTGAATATTTGGACCGAGTGCTTGATGAACACGAAGGAAGCCCCCCAAACGGTGGCCAATAAAAACATTAAAAACCAATCGAAAGGAGAAGGCTGTCGGGAAGGCATATAGTGCATCGCTGATGAACGGGCAAAGGTCGGCAAAGTTTGAATACAAGGCAGGCAAAAAAAAGCAAAGAACAAACGGTTGCATTGCAGAAAGTAGTGGGAGATTGTTTTGAATTTCAGTATTTTGTAGCAGTTTACAAAATCTTTGCATAACATTGCCAGCCTTTAGTAGATGTTCGGCAAAATCAAATTTTGTAGAGCGGTTGAGAATGTTGAGTGTTGAGATTGTTGAGGGTTGTAACCCAGGCTTGAGTGACCACCCTCAACAATCTCAACCCCTCAACCCCTCAACATTCTATTTTGTCACCCACTCATTTTCAAAACCCATTCTCAGTTCATGAATTTTACATTTACCACTATTGATCTGGTCATTATCGTCGGCTACATTACAGCGATTGTGGCATATGGATTTTACCACCGGAAAGCAGGAAGTTCGGAAGAGTATTTTCTTGCCGGGCGCAATATGCCCTGGTATGTGATTGGGATTTCCATGTTTTCGGCAAATATTTCCTCCAATTCCCTGATTGCCATTACCGGAGGCGCATACAAAGGCGGCATTGTATTTTTCAATTATGAGTGGATGGCTTCCATTGTACTCACCTTTTTCTGCGTGTTTATTCTACCGTTTTACCTGAAATCGAAGGTGTATACCATGCCCGAATTTTTTGAAAAAAGGTATGACGTGCGCTCGCGCTACTACTTTTCCTTTATTACGCTGGTCGGCAATATCTTTATCGATACGGCGGGCACCCTTTTTGCCGGGGTTGTTATTGCCAAACTGGTGTATCCTGAAGCGAATACGTTATTGATTGTCAGCGCATTGGCCATTTTTGCTGCGGGATATACCATTTTTGGGGGTCTCTCTTCCGTGATGCGGACGGAAATGGTCAACACGATTATTTTGCTGATTTCAGCGGTGATTTTATGCTTTATCGTGTATGACAAAGCAGGGGGCTACGATGCCATTGTGGATTATGCCAATGCCAAAGATCCGTCGTTTATGCACCTGGTGCAGCCGATCGATCACCCGGACATGCCCTGGCCTGGGTTGCTGCTGGGCGTGCCCTTGCTGGGTTTTTATTTTTGGTGCAACAACCAGTTTATCGTGCAGCGCGCCCTGAGCGCCCGCAACGCGAACGAGGCCCGCAAAGGCGCTTTGTTTGCTGCCCTGCTCAAAATTCCGATCCTGTTTTTGCTGGTATTCCCTGGGCTCGCGGCGCTGAAATTGTACCCCAACCTGCAGGAAATGTACGCGGGTCAACTCAAAAACTTTGCGGACGGCGCTTACCCGACCCTGGTGTTCCAGTTGCTGCCCGCAGGACTGGTAGGACTCGTAGTAGCGGGTTTCCTGGCGGCCATGGCTTCTGCGGTGAGCGCAACGCTCAACTCGGCCAGTACGCTGGTGACGATGGATTTTGTGCAAAAATTCCGCCCGAATATGGACTCCAAAGGACTGGTTCGGGCAGGCCAGATCGCTACCGTTTGTTTTATGGTGATAACGGTGGCCTGGGCGCCGCAAATTGCCAAATTCGAATCGCTGATGAACTACATGCAAGGCGTTCTGGCATTGATCAGTCCGCCGGTAGTAGCCATATTCCTGGTGGGTTTGTTCTGGAAACGAGCTAATGCCGATGGTGCATTTGCAGCGTTGATGGCAGGGTTGGTCATTGCCTTGTTCACGGTAGCCAGTGAAGTGACAGGGCTTTCTCCTGCCTGGAACAGCGTACACTTTCTGATGAAAGCGCCGATCATTTTTGCCATTTGCGCCACTATTCAGGCGGTGGTGAGCCTGGCTACTGCTGCGCCGCCTGCTGAAAAACTCGTCGGTTTTACCTGGAACCACAGTGTGTACGAGGAAGATTCTGCCGCGCTGGTGGGTATTCCCTGGTACCAGAACTACCGCGTGATGGCTGTTGTGCTGCTGGTGATTACGTTTGCGGTGGTGTTTTATTACCGGTAAACGCAGGAGTTTTCACCACAATAGGCACATAGAACCTCCACATAGATCACATAAAAGACATCACGCATCTTATGTGTGATCTATGTGGAGGCTCTATGTGCCTATTGTGGTAAAAGAAATCCGCGTTGCAATCTTACCTTTGCCCCGTGAACCGCGAATTTATCGTCAACATCCTTTTCCTGCTCTTTATCAACCTGCTGATAAAGCCCTTTTTTATTTTCGGGATCGACCTGACGGTACAAAATCGGATAGGATCGGAATACGGCCTGTATTTCGCTCTGATGAATCTGACCTATATTTTTCAGATTCTCAATGATTTCGGGATTCAGAGTTTCAACAACCGCCACATCAGCCAGCACCCGCAACTGCTCCCGAAATATTTTCCCAACCTGCTGGCCATCAAGATATTACTCAGTGTCGTTTATGTTGTCATATCGCTGGCGATGGCCTCCGCTATGCAGTATGAAAGCCGAGCATTACTGCTGTTGCTGATCCTGCTGGTCAATCAGGTGCTGATACAGATGATCTTTTTCCTGCGCTCCAACCTGTCGGGGCTCGGCTTTTACCGCATGGACAGTGTGTTGTCGTCGCTGGACAAGTTGCTGATGCTGTTCACCTGCGGCTTGTTGTTGTGGACCCACCCGGCAGGCAGAACCCTGCATATCGAAGCATTTGCACTGGCGCAGACGATTCCGCTGGCGCTGACGGCCGCCATTGCCTATGGTCTGTTGCGGAGCAAGGTGCGGTTCAGGGTGCGGCCTACCTGGGCCAATAACTGGCGGGCGGGTTACCCCACGCTGCTCGTGCTGTTTCGGGGAAGTTTGCCGTATGCGCTGGTCGTTTTCCTGATGTTTGCCTATACCCGGCTCGATGGCGTATTGCTGGAGCGTTTTTGTGGGAAAGCGCATGCGGAGGTATTTGCGGGCGCCTATCGCGTGCTCGATGCCTGCAACATGCTCGGGTATCTGTTTGCATCGTTGTTGCTGCCGATGTTTGCCCGCATGCAGAAAAAAGTGGAGCTGGTGAAACCACTTTTATCGCTGAGTTTCCGCCTCATCTGGGCCGGGAGTGTGGCTTTGGCCGCAGCCATCTGTTTTGCCCGGGAAGATTTACTGCACCTGATGATGCCGTTTCATGCTTCCCCTTATCGCTGGGATACGCTGGGCGTACTGATCTGGGCTTTTGTACCGGTCAGCACCACCTATATTTTCAGCACTTTGCTGACAGCGCACGGGCAGGTGGCGGCAATGAACCGCTTTTTTATCGCAGGCATCGGATTGAATCTGCTGCTGAATCTGCTGCTGATGCCCCGCTGGCAGGCATTTGGAGCCGCCATTGCCGCCGTTTCGACGCAGGCATTTATCGCTGCAAGTATGGTCGGGCTTACCCTGCACACGTTCAAATGGCGGCCGAGGCTGCAATCTGTTGCACAAGTAATTGGTTATGTGCTGTTTATCCTTTTGGTAAATGTTATAGTTCTCGAAACAACTTCTTTCCTCTGGTACGTCAAAATGGCACTGTGCGCTGCAGCCTGTTTGCCGGGATTGTTGCTTTTTAAATGGGTGAAATGGGGTGATATCCGGCAGTTGAGGGTGTGGAGTTGATTAAAAAATGGAACACGGATTGGACGGATTGGGCACGGATTTTTTCTTTTCCTCCGTATAGCAGAGTTGTTGCGATGGGGTACTATGGGAAAAAATCCGTGTCCAATCCGTCCAGTCCGTGTTCCATCCCTTATCTTTCGTTCCAAAATGATTGCCTTGCAACGTATTCTTCCTTTTGCTGCCGTATGGCTCCTGCTCAGCCTGAGTTCCTTTCACTCCATAGCGCCGGCTACACCGGAGTGGGGCTTTTTTGCACATAAACGTATCAACCGCCTGGCCGTACTGACCTTGCCGCCGCAGATGATGGCGTTTTTCAAACCGAACATCGACTATATCACGGACCATGCCGTAGACCCCGATATGCGCCGGTACGCCTCCAAACACGAAGCACCGAGGCATTACATCGACCTGGATAATTATGGCCCACCTTTCGATAAATTGCCCCGGCAGCGCCTCGAAGCGATGCAGTATTTTACGGAAATTTGGGTCGTGAAAAACACCGGTGATTCCGTGCAACTATTTGGCAATCAAATGCCTGTTGCAGAAACCTTGCTGCCTGATTATAAAAAATACTTTAATACCCAGGTTTTACCCCGTTTGTATGCCGACGATGAAATGCTCGATACCGACTCTCTGGCATCGTTTCTGGCACGGCACGACTTGCCAACGGATTTCAAGGCGGCATTTTTCCGGGACCGGATGTCGGAACACGGCAATTTGCCCTGGAATTTGCAGCGTATGCAACGCGACCTGACGGAAGCCTTTCGCCGCCGCGATTCGAAACGGATCCTCCGCCTGTGTTCCGACATGGGCCATTACATCGGCGATGCGCATGTGCCGCTGCACACCACCAGCAATTACAACGGACAAAAAACCGGTCAGCATGGCATACACGGATTCTGGGAAAGCCGGATTCCCGAACTTTTTGCAGACGAAAATTACGACTACTTCGTGGGTAAACCCGAATACGTCGCCAAACCCACAGACTGGTTCTGGGATATGGTTTTTGCCAGTAACACCATGGTGGACAGCGTGTTAACTATCGAACGGGCACTCCGGATGACCTTCCCGCCCGACCGGCAGTCGTGCCCCGATATGCGCAATGGCAGGGCCGTACTGGCGCCTTGCCGCGATTTTTCCGCCGCCTATTCTGACGCCCTCAACAATATGGTCGAACGCCGGATGCGCGCGGCCATCCACGCAGTCAGTTCCGCCTGGTACACCGCTTGGGTAGATGCCGGACAACCGGATTTGTCCCGGATGGATATGCCCCTGATCACAGAAGAGGAGCGCAAGGAAGAGGAAGCGTTGCAGAAGACTTTTAATGAGGGGAGGATTATTGGGAGGCCGGAGGAACACTGATGTCGTGAATCGTGAGTCGTGAATCGTGAGTGGCATTTCGTTAAAGGAATGAACGAACTTTTCTTATTCACCAATGCAACTCACGATTCACGATTCACCACTCACGTTAAGTATTCTGGCAATTCCGGTAAATACTGAAAACTCTGACCCTCAAAATCCAGTCCGGCGCAATAAGTAGCGAGGCCGTTGGTGATGGCTAAAAAAGGCGCTTGCAACTGTAAGTTATACCGCGCGGCCTGTTCAAAAGTAGCCTGATTAAGCGATACTTTAGGCGATTTGCATTCCAGCAGCAGCCAGGGGCGCAGTTCCGGATCGTAAATTACAATATCGCAGCGCTTTTTCATGCCGTTCAACTCAATACCAATTTCTACCCGAATCCGGTTCGCTGGATAGTTTTTATGTTCCAGCAGGTACAGCAAGACCATCTGCCGGAGCAGTTCCTCCGGAGTGAGCACAATGTCTTTTCTGCGGATGGGATCGTAAACAAAGTGTTTACCGGCTGATTGCGACAGTCGGAGGCGGGACTGAAAAGAAAGGAGATCGAGTTCGAGTAACACGCTGCGAAGGTAACTTGTGAGCGGAACAACTCAAACAGCCTGTTCCATGGGAGTGTTTAGTTTTTTGTGTTTTGTATTTCGCAAAGGATTGACTGTCAGCCTTATCCTATACACTAAACACAAAAAACTAAACACGATCAATTACATTTGTGCTCATGCAAACGACTGAACCAACTCCTTTCTGGCACATTATTGCCAATCCTGCGGCCGGTGGCGGCAGCGTCGGACGGCGCTGGCCCCGGATCGAACAACTGTTGCAGGAAATGGGTTTTTCCTATTCCGTGTATTTTACCGAGCGCAGGGGGCATGCCGTGCGACTGGCAGAAGATATCATTCTGAAAGGCGGCAGGTATCTGCTGGGCATCGGAGGAGACGGCACCAACCACGAAATTGCCAATGGCATTCTTGGGCAGCCTTTTGTCCCTTCTGCCGAGGTGTATTATGCCTTGCTTCCGGTCGGCACCGGCAACGACTGGGCCAGGCAATACAAAATATCTTTCGATCCCGCAAAGCGACTCGAACGGCTCAAAAGCCCAACAACAACCTTACAGGATGCCGGACTGGTTCATTATTTCAGGGACGGGAAAGCGGAAAAACGGTATTTCGTCAATGTGGCCGGTATGGCCTATGATGGTTTTATCGGCAAAAAACTGATGGAGCGCCCCGCTCAAAACCGCTTGCATTACCTGCTGATGGTGGCGCAATACCTGATGGAATACCGCCTGACCGGCGCACAAATCACCTTTGACGGGCAGCTTGTGGAAGATGATTTTTATACCATTAATATCGGGTTGTGCCGCTTTTCCGGCGGCGGGATGCAACTGGTGCCGCATGCCATTCCCGACGACGGTTTGTTCGCGCTCACCTACGCCCGGCGGTTACAAAAAATGGAAGTACTGCTGCAAACTTCGCGGTTTTACAATGGAACGCTGTTGCAACATCCCAAAATAGGCAGTGCGCAGGCGCGCAGCATCAAGGTCGTGCAGACGGGCAAAAGCCCTACTTTGCTGGAAGCGGATGGAGAATTTTTAGGCGAAACACCCGCCGAATTTACCTTGCTGGAAAAGGCGCTCCGGGTGGTGTTGTAGGTAGCAGACAAAAAGTCAGTTCATCGAAAATGCCTGTACAAAAGGGTTGGAGGCATTATAAAATGTCAGTTCGCTGATGTCGTACTGCATAAAACGGGTGAGCGGCATTTGCTCGATCAGTGCTATGAGTTCGGACTGAGAGGGCACGGAAAAAACAACCCACAGCTTCGAGTTTTCGAGCGAAAGGGCATAATTGAGTATTTTTCCTTCACTCAACAACCGGTTGACAGCGGCTCTTTGCTGGGGAATCCGGCTTACAAACTCTTCCGGAAGGTCTTGAGGCATGGTGAAATCCACCATAAACTGGATCGATTGATTATCCATATATGTGTTGCCAGTGGCGAGTAGTGATCAATATTAAAGTTTGTCGAGGCATTGCTTGCGTAAGTACAACGGTTGAAAACACAGTTTATGACGCAAGGGTTTCTTTTTGTTACAAGTGATAGTCAAAAACCATGCACATTTTTTAAAAACGCCAAAAAATGTCAACTCGTCAGGCCGTTTTTGCGCGCAAACCCAGCCCGGGTTGCCGGTTCAATTGAATAATTCCCCGATCGAGCGCCGGCATTTCATACGGATTATTGCTGATCAGCCAGCAGCCGTCGAGGTCGGCAAAATCGCACAAGGGAGCAATTTGCGCCGCCGCTGCAATGGCGCAGGAGGTTTCCGTCATACATCCGATCATCACCTGTAGTCCTTTAGCCCCGGCCGCCGCAATGGTCCGACGCGCTTCGGCGAGGCCCGTACATTTCATCAGTTTTACATTGACGCCATGGAAACAACCTGCGATGCGTTCCAGTTCCGAGAGGCGCTGAAAACTTTCATCGGCGAAAATGGGCAGCGGCGATCGTTCCGTAAGCCAGGCGGCCGATTCGAGGTCGTTTTTGTGAAAAGGCTGTTCGATCAATTGCACCTGTTGTTCCTGTAGCCAGCAGACCAGGTCGAGCGCCGCTTCGCGGTTGCGCCAGCCCTGGTTGGCATCGGCATAAATCGGTTTGTCGCTCAGTTCGCGAACGGTGCGAATGACGGCGCGGTCGTCATCCGAACCCAGTTTTATTTTTAAAATTTGAAAATCGCCGGCTTCTTCCAGTTTTCGGCGCGTCATTTCCGGGCTGTCCAGGCCCAACGTAAAACTGGTCGGTGGCATTTTTTCGGGCGAAATACCCCATAACGACCACAGGGGTTTGCTTTCCATTTTCCCCCAAAGGTCGTGTAACGCAATGTCTACCGAGGCTTTGGCGGCGTGGTTGCCGGGCGCCAGAGCGTCTATTTCCTGCATAATGGCAGTAATAAGCGACCCGGAAAGCGGTTGGTGGTACGTTTGCAGCCGCGTGGCGGCCAGGCCCAGAAAAACGGCGGCGCTCTGGTGGGTTTCACCGTAATAAGGCGGCATTGCGGCTTCTCCAAAACCGGTATACGCACCCAGACTGATCTCCGTCAGCATGGCGTTGGTGTGGGTACGCATCCCGGTAGCCAGCCGGAAAGGGTGCCGAAGTTCGAGTAAAAGTGGTTGGAACGTGAGTTGCATCTGCGAAATTATGTGTTTCTTTGCCATGAAAACACACCTTACCCTATCCTATTTCGCCATTTGGTGGAATAGGATTTTCTATTTCACCAAATCCGATCGTTCCGGTATGAAAAAAGTACTCCTCTTGCCGCTTTTGTTGCTGAGTCTGCGCCTTGTTGTGGCCCAGGTCAGTTGCCAGCCTTTGTTCCCAACACAATCCGCGCAAATCACTATTTTTTTTGATGCCACACAGGGCAACGGCGCATTGACCGGTGTTTCACCCGTTTATGCGCACATGGGCGTCATTACTTCGGCCAGTACATCTCCATCCAATTGGCAGCATGTGCCAACGACCTGGGGCATTGCCGATCCGGTAGGCGCCATGCAGAATGTTTCCCCCAATGTTTGGAAAAAAACCATTATCATCAACGACTTTTTTGGCATTCAGCCGGGTGAAACCGTACTGAAACTTGCGTTTGTTTTCCGCAACCAGTCGGGCAGTATTGTAGGCCGCGCAGCAGACGGAGCGGATATTTTTTACGATGTGTACGCGGATGACGTTCCGTTGCACACGGCATTTCTGGAGCCTGCTGTGCCGGCGCTGGTGGTCGATCCGGGTGCTCAGATTCCGGTAAGAGCAGCCTCTTCGCTCAGCGGAACCCTGTCGCTGTACGACAACGGCACCCTGCTCACAACTGTGGAGGGCGAAGTGCTGGAAACAACACTGACGGCTGCAGGCGTAGGTTTGCACCGGATCAGTTTTGTGTCGGTTGCGGGCGCATTCCAGGACACAGCGGTTTTCAACTACGTGATTCCGGCCGAACTGCCTGCGCAGGACCCGCCTGCCGGGAGCGAATGGGGCATCACTTACGTGGACAACACCACCGCGCGGCTTGTATTGTACGCGCCGGGGAAACAAGTGATTTTTGCCCTCGGCGATTTCAGCAACTGGCTGCCCGACCCGGCTTTTCAGATGCGCAACAGTGTGGATGGAAAAATCTGGTGGATCGAACTGACGGGGCTCACTCCCGGCCAACTAGTTCGTTTTCAATACCTTGTAGATGGGGCATTGAAAATAGCCGACCCGCTGAGTACACTCGTGCTCGATGCCGGAAATGATGGGTTTATTCCGGATGAAACGTACCCTGATCTGCCGGCTTATCCCTCAGGCCTGACCACCGGCGCTGTTTCCGTGCTGCAAACAGCCCAGACACCATTCGACTGGCAAGCCACCGACTACGTACGCCCGGCAAAAAACGAACTGGTAGTGTATGAACTGCTGATGCGCGATTTTTTATCCAGGCATGACTACCCAACCCTGCTCGATACGCTCGATTACTTAGATAAACTTGGAATCACAGCCATCGAACTGATGCCGGTGAATGAATTTGACGGCAACATCAACTGGGGCTACGGGCCTTCCTACCACAAGGCACTGGATAAATATTACGGTACGGCCGATGCGCTGAAAATGGTGATCGATGCCTGCCACCAGCGCGGCATTGCCGTGATCCTGGATGTGGTATTCAATCAAGCGACTGGCGCCAGCCCACTGGCCCAACTCTATTGGGATGCCGCCAACAACCGCCCCGCTGCCAATAATCCCTGGCTGAATCCTGTTGCCAAGCACGATTTTAACGTATTTAATGACTTTAACCACGAAAGCCTCGCAACCAAGACCTACACCAAAAACTGTTTAAAATACTGGCTCGAAGAATTTCGTGTAGATGGTTTCCGGTTCGACCTATCCAAAGGTTTTACACAGCTCAACACCTTGGGGAACACGGGCGCCTGGGGGCAGTACGACGCATCCCGCATTGCCATCTGGAAAAATTACGCCGACTTTATCTGGGATATCGACCCGGAGACGTATGTCATTCTGGAACATTTTGCGGAAAATTCGGAAGAAAAAGTACTGGCGGAATACGGCATGATGCTTTGGGGCAATATGTGGGGCGCTTACAAGGATGTGGCGCTCGGTTATTCCGGCGGCATCGGAACCAGTCTGGCGGGTATTTCCTATGTACAGCGGGGCTGGTCTGTTCCGCACCTGGTGGGTTACATGGAAAGCCACGACGAGCAACGGATCGCCTACGAATGTAAAAACTTCGGCAGCACAACAGCCAATTACAACATCAAATCGCTGCCCATCGGGATGCGCCGGATCGAACTGATGAGCAACCTGCTGTACACCGTTCCGGGACCAAAAATGTTGTGGCAATTCGGTGAAATGGGTTATGATTTTCCGATTAACTATTGTGAAGACGGTACCGTTGGTGTGGGTGACGCATGCCGCACAAGCCCTAAACCCATCCGCTGGGATTACCTCGACGATCCTTACCGCCGCCGCCTGCACGATGTAGTGGCTGCATTGTTGAACCTGCGCAGAAACCACGATGTATTTGAAACCACTGATTTTCAATTAAGTATCAGCGGTGGTGCCTTGCGTACGATTAAACTGAACGGCTCCGACCTGGATGTATTTGTGGTGGCCAATGTGGGCACAAGTGTTTTGACCAATTCGATCACGTTCCCGGCCGGCAACGGAACAGGAACCTGGTTTGAATACTATACCGGCGATACGCTCAACGTACCCGGAAGCGGCTCCTTGTCGCTTACCCTGGGCCGCGGCGAATACCGCTTGTACATCGATCAGCATGTGGATTTGCCGGACGGTCTGAATACGACCCCGACGCGGGAAGTAGCAGGGCTGCTCAGCGATGTGATGGTGTGGCCAAATCCGGCAACCGACCATGTTTTGCGCATGAATTTTACCCTGCGGGAAAACAGCGATATCCGCCTCGATGTGAGCGATATTAATGGAAAACTTATTGATAGTCAATGGTTTGACAATATTCCCGACGGAGAGCAGGTGCTGGAAATCAGCGACAGCGATTGGTTGCCGGGCGTTTATTTCCTAACTTTGCGGGATCAGAACGGAGCGGGTTTGACGCGGAAACTGGTGAAACTATAAAAGGCAAATGACAAAAGGCAAAGGGCAAATTAGAGCACTCGATAATGGTTGCTTTTGCCTTTTTGGATCAAGCATTTCAAGAAAACGGTAGCAGCCTCCTTCGAGGGGCCTGCCGTCCTTCCGCCCGCCCGATTGAAGCGCGGGTGTCCATATATGCAGGGGTGAACGGAATTAACGTTCGCCCCTCTTTTTTTGACCATGATTATATAGATGAGAGGATTTTCATGATTCAAATCCTTAGGCTTCAGTTGCAGTGTAAGCCAGGGGGGCTATTGACGGGGTGGCTTCAAGCCACCCCGTCAATAAGCACTCACTCAAGCATTTGTTTTATCTCATGCAATACGGCTCAGTTGTACACATCAATCCCTATCGAGTGTCCAAATTTGCTCTTTGCCTCTTGCCCTTTACCTTTTTGCTCACTTACCACACAATAAACTCCGTTCGCCGGTTACTCGTCCGTCCTTCCGAAGTTTCGTTGCTTTCCAGTGGCTGCGCTTCCCCGTAACCTTTGTATTTCAGGCGCTCGGCGGCAAGTCCTTTGGTACAGAGGTAGTCGTACACGGCTTTGGCCCGCGCTTCGGAAAGTTGCAGGTTGGAGGCGTCGGTACCCACATTATCGGTATGGCCGTTGATCTGGATGCGCAGGGAAGCATTGCTGACCAGCAGATCGAGCAGTCGGTCGAGTTCGGCGGTCGATTCGGGGCGCAGGGCTGCCGAACCCGTTTCAAAAAACACATTGCGAAGCACGATGGGTTTTCCTGCAACGTGGCCGTTGGAATCCAGCGTAATTGGTTGTAAATCAATTTCCAGTAAAAAAGGTTTTTCCAGTGTGGCCGTACCGGTCAGGTTGAAATTTTCCGAGTGAAACAGGTATTTTTCCTTGTTCACATTCAACCCGTAGGACTTGCCGGCGGGTAAACAAACCAGGAACGAGCCATCCGCTTTCGTTGTGGCAGAGAGGAATGAGCGCCCCGCGCTGAGGTCCGTAAATTCAATTTTTGCTACCAATGGCTGTGTTGTAACCGCGTCGTGCACATGCGCGCGGACGTAAGTGACGGGTTGCGGGCGGGCGTAATCGGGCAATTCAAAACTGTAAATATCGAGGCCGCCTTTTCCGCCGGGCCGGTTGGTGGCGTAGTAGGCAGTGCGGCCGTCGAGGCTGACGGTAAGCGCCACTTCATTGGCTTTGGTATTAATAGGGTAGCCCAGGTTGCGGGGGGCGCCCCAGGTACTGTCCGACGTGCGGCGTACGACGAACAAATCCAGTCCGCCCATACCAGGCAGGCTGTCCGATGCAAAATAAAGCGTTTGCCCATCGGGGTGCAGGAACGGCGTTTGTTCCACGCCGCCCGTATTGATGCCCGGGCCCATATTTTGTGGTTTGCTCCATTTGCCGCCGGTTTGCCGCATGGTCACCCAGATATCCTCTTTGCCTTTTCCGCCGGGGCGCCGGCTGCTGAACATGATCGTTTTGCTGTCCGCGCTGATGGTCGGTTGCGAGTCCCATTCGGAAGAATTGATGGCGGCGCTGAACGGCACGGGTTTGGTCCAGATCTTGTTTTTGAGTTGCGACCAGTACAGGTCGCAACTGCCCTGCGAGCCGTCGTCGCGGCGGTTGCAGGCAGTAAAAACCAGCCAGGTGCCGTCCGAACTGATGCTTTGCGCCCCTTCGTTGTCGGGCGTATTCACCCCTTCCAGCGGCTGTGCGGTCTGCCAGATCGTGTCCGCTCTGGTGCTGCTGTAAAAGTTCTCGTCGTATCCTTCATTGCGGGTAAAAATCAGGGTACCTCCGTCGACCGTCAGCGAAGGGAAGTACTCGTCGGCTTTGGTATTGATGCCGGCGCCGGTGTTGCGCAATTGAAAAGGGACGGGGGTTTTGACGGCTTCGGCGGCAAAACGCGCATTGAGGAGCAGTCTTTCCGCTTTGTTTTTGTTGCGCGGGTTGCCGGGTTTGCTTTTCAGGTAGCTGTCCAGGTGGCCGGCGCACTCGCCGAATTTATCCAGCTCCCATTCTACCTGCCCCAAAAAAAAGAATGTGGCGGGGGAAAAGGTGCTGTCCAGTGCGATGGCTTCCTCGTAAGCGCGTTCGGCTTTAAAAAAATCGCGCAGTTCCTCGTAGGTTTCCGCCAGGGCCAGCCGGGCTTCTATAAACAGGGCATCGGTTTTCAGCGCCTTTTCAAAATACCCGAGGGCAATAGCGGCATCGTTCTGTTGCATGTATTTTTGGCCTTCCCGGAATGCTTCCAGCGCTTTTTCACTCGTGGTATTGACGGTGTGGTAGTTTTGGGAAAAGGCGGCCGTGTGCGCAAGAAAGAGGAGCAAAAAGATGGGAAGGGAAATACGCATAACTGATTTTTGGGGTAAAAAACGTTAAAACGGGGGAGAGATTGTGGCGCAATAAAAATGGGACACAGATGACACAGATGGGACACAGATGAAACGGATTTTGGCAAATCTGTAAAAATCTGTGTTTTGGCAAAGCCAAATCTGTGTTATCTGTGTCCCAATATTCTGGGTGGACCGGGTATTACTTCAAATAATTCTCCCCAAAAAACTGCCGGTATCCTTCCAGCGTTTTGTTTTTCAGCACCCGGCGGTAATTCTCCTGTGTGATGGCGAAAAACTCTTTTTTATACGTTTTTTTGTCCGTTTCCCCCAGGAAGTCTTTCTGTTTGCTCACTTCAGTGTAAAAGCGCATGGACTGTTCCTTGCTGTCGAATTTCCGGATCACGATGATCGGCTCGTTGGTGTCGGTGCCCAGGAAAATATTGGAGATGCGCAACTGTTCCAGTTTGTGGTTTTCGCGGTTGTAGTCCGAAATCGCCGCCTTGATATCGTCGATGCGCACGTCGCCGGTAATGGCCACCAGGAAATAGTGCAATTTGTCGTCTTCGCGGGTGAAGGAGTCGTCGATGGGCGTTTTTTCCGGCTTTTTGGGTGCTTCCGCCACTTCAAATCCTTTGCAACTGATCACCCGCGCAATTTCTTTGGCGCGGGTCGATTCCGGGCTGTCCGGGAAGCGGGCGATCACTTCCGAGAGCGCTTTGCAGTAGGCTTCGTTGCCCTGCAAATTGCCGACGCAGAGGGCGCTGAGCAAAGCGAATTTGGCCATCAGCACGTTCTGTGAGCCATATTTTTTGGGCGCCTCGATACACAGGTCAAAGGCATCCTTGTAATTGCCCGACTGGAAAGTATTGTACGTCTGCTCGTAGTATTTGTTGAGTTCGTTTTCCTTTTCCTTGGTGGAATTCCTGAAATTCGGATCGGTGAGCGCCCGGGCATAGGAACTGTTGGGGTATTTGGCCACCAGTTTGTCGAGGTAATACTGGGCGCGGGCGGGATTTTTCAGGTCGGAAAAACCGAGGTAGCAATAGTACCAGGCCTCTTTTTCGTAACGATCGGTTTCCGGGTATCGGGTTTGCATTTCTTCCAGTGTGCTGGTGCTGCGCTGGTTGTTTTGCAGGCGGTCGCGGAACAAAGTGCCCAATTGGTACATGGCTTCATAGGTAGCGATGTGCAACACAGCCAGTTCCGCTTCACTGGTGGGCAGGTTTTTAAACATGTCCGTCAGTTCGGCATCGCTCACGGTATTGGTTTGGGCGCTGTCTATCCCGGCTACGTCTTCGCCGGGTAAACCGGTGACCGGTCGGACACTTCTCCTCCAGTTGTCTTCCAGTTTGCGTTCGCCCCAGGTACGGCTGAAGTCTTTGCGGCCTTTTTTGAGGAAGGATTCGTTGTAAAAATAGAAGGTGCTGGCTTTGGCGCCGGCAACCGGCGTTGGCGCTTTGGAAGTGGTCGGGGCGGCCGGGGCTTTACTGGCGAGCGCGTTGGCGGCGGCCAGTGCTTCAGCCTGGCGTTGTTTTTTGAGGTTTTTCCCGAATTCCTTGCGTTCGTCGTCGGACATGCGGTAGATACGCACGATGCTGTCATTGGCAGCAATGGTTTGTATCAGGCGCGAGATGTCTTTGAGGTTGGTGGCGTAGTCCGTTACCGTTTTGAACCGTTCGTCGGTCGGCGGCAATACCGTCAGGGTACTGTCGTAGTAGTTTTTGGCCTGCACGAAGTTTTCGGATTCAAAATACAGGTTGGCCAGTTTCAGGTATGATTCGGCCCGTTGTACGGTGTTGGACTGGTTGAAATCGAGCGACTTGCGCAGGAGAGCGATGGCATCTTTTTTCAGCCCGTCTTTCAGCGCGATACTGGCCATGGTGTAATAGATCTGATCGCGGTAGTCGAGGTTTTTATCATCCTTCAACATACGTTCGAGGCTCTTGTTGGCATCGGCGGCGGCGATTTTTCCATTGGCCCATCCGGCCTCGATCTGGTGGAGGCGGGCATTAAATTCCATTTCATAATTCGGTGCGCTGTTCAGCACCGTTTCCAGGGCGGCATAGGCGCCGTCGTTTTGTCCGGAGCGCTCGTACAGTTGAGCCAGGATATAGGCCAGTCGGGCCCGGGTGCTTTTCTTCCGGGTACCTGCGATGGCTTTTGACAAAGGATCGATGGCTTTGTCGTAGCGTTTTTGTTTGATCCACAGGTATGCTTCGGCGGTGGAGAGTTCATCTTGCATGGACACTGGGAAAAAGCGGTCTTCCCAGAGGCTGCGGAACAGGAATTCTGCCTCGTCGTACTTGTCTCGTTCGGTGAGGGTGCGGCCGTACCAGATCATGGCAAGCGGATAGGCGGAAGTGCGTTCCAGGCCCTTGGTGTAAGGGTTGTCGGCCGACAGCGTGAGTTCTTCCACGACAGGTTTGGGCGTTTCGGCGGGTTTGACGGGTGTAGTGGTGGTGGTTTTACCCAGTTTTTTGTTTTTCGCCGCTTCTTTTCGTTTCTGTTCGGCTGCTTTTTTCCTTTTTTTCGCTGCTTTTTTCTTCTGCTTCTTGGTCAGTTTTTTCTTTTTCCCGCTGTCTTTTTTCTTTTTGGCCGACTTCAGTTTGCTTTTGCTTTTTTTCTTGGGGTCGTATTCGTCTTTGATGTATTTGAAAGTCGCTTCTGCGGTTTCAAAGTCACGTTTCATGAATTGCGACTGTCCGATCAGGGTGTAACAGTCGTCGGCAAAATCGCTGACGCGGTGCAGGGCAATACCTTTGGAGGCTTTCAGGATCACATTGTCGAGGTCGCCGCGCGCCGATTGCGGGTCGGTGGCAGCGGAAGGATACACTTCCAGGATCTGGTTGTAATTATCCTTGTGCTCGGAGGCCAGTCTGGTCTCGGTGAGCCGGAACAATTCATCGGCATTGAACCAATAATTGTATTTGGATGTGACGTTGTGGTAACCTTTTTTGAACCAGCCCGGTTCGGCTCCTTTTTTCTTTTGTGTAACACATCCGGCCAGCAGTACTACACTTAAAACTGCCGATATTTTCCAAAAATTTTTCATGCTATACGCTGATTCGCCTGATTGTTGTGATGAATCCTGAATGATAATGGTTTGATGGTTTGAAAGTTGGATGGTTTGAAGGTCTTTGCTTTCAGGCCATCCAACCGATCGTTTATTCAAAACTAATTTGCTTTGACGGTAACAACAACTGCCAAACCATCAGCAAAGGCGCAGTTTTGGGCAAAAAGGTTGTTTGTAAAATGTATTTTTTCCAGAAACGAGAATATGGGGGAGAAATTATGTTTGAGGAGGCTGATTAAACTTGTTGTTGAGGGTTGAGACGTTGAGGTGTTGAGATTGTTGAGGGCTGTAACTTAAAGGCCGTGAGTTATCACCCTCAACAATCTCAACCCCTCAACCCTCAACAATATATTCAATGAAAATCAATCTCCGTATTATCCCCAATATTCAGGCTCATATTAATGCCCCGTATGCTGGTATCGCTGCCGATTACCGAGCGTTTGAGCACCACTTCTTCTAGCGAGGTAAAATTGCCGATGATGCTGTCGTTGACGATCGAATGCTGGATATTGGCATTGTCGCCGATAGACACGTGCGGCCCGATGATGCTGTTGGCAATATGGCAATTGGCGCCAATGGCCACGGGATGGATAAAAATGACGTTTTCAAACTCCGGGATATTGAACATATCGCTGGCATAGCCGCGCTGATCCAGCAGCATGGCATTGGTTTCCAGCAGCACTTCCTTTCGCCCGCAGTCGAACCAGTTTTGTACCGTGATCGACTGAAACGGGATGTCTTGTTCGATCAGTCGCTGCAAGGCGTCGGTGAGCTGGTATTCGCCCACCGTGCGGATATCGTTCTGAATCAGATAATCGATGGATTTCAGCAGCGCCGACACCTGTTTCACTTTATACAAGCCAACGATAGCCATATTGGACTTGGGAATCCGCGGTTTTTCCACCATGCGGGTTACCATATCGTTGGCGTCGAGTTCGGCTACCCCGAATTCGCGCGGGTCCAGTACTTTTTTTACGCCCAGACAGGAGTGCGGGCAGTTGAGAAACTGGTGCAGGTCCACATCAAAAATCGTGTCGCCGAAAGCGATAATGATCTCGTCTTCGTCTTCTATGGCTTCCCGGGCCGTAATGATGGCATGTGCAGAACCTGCGCGGTCTTCCTGGTACACAAATTCGGTTTGCAGGTCGGGGTACGTCGCCTCAATAAAATCGCGGATTTTTTCCCCCAGGTATCCGATGACGAATACAAAATCGGTGAGCCCAACCTCCACCAGTTTGTCGACGATAAACCGGATAATGGGTTTCCCTGCCACCGGCATCAAGGGCTTGGGTTGGGTGTAGGTGTGTGGGCGAAGGCGCATGCCGGCGCCGGCAACAGGAATCACAACTTTCATGGTCAGAGCACGAATGGACAAGCGGATTTGCGCTTGTTTTGCAAAGGTAGGGTCTTTAGATGTTTCTCAATACTATCGTTACCAGATTACGGAGATGCCTTCGGATTCATATAGTTTTATTTGTTCATCTTTGCTCAAAATCGGGATATCCAAGATTTTGGCTTGCCAAATGAGCATCCTGTCAAACGGATCCTTGTGGTACATTTTTGTCAATTGGTAATAAGTAGCGCATTGCTCAGCATCTAATGGCAATGTTTCAATATTCATTTCCTCGCAAATGATAGGAAGGTCACTGGGTAGTACATGTGCTAATTCCAATTTACCCAAAGCGTATTTCAACGAGATTTCCCAAAAACTGATCGTGCTTACCATAATACGCTGTTCCGGGTCTTCAATAATTTGACTGACTTTGGTCGATAATTTGGTCGGTTCCATGACTGACCACAAAAGGGTATGGGTATCAAGCAAATAAGTCATAGGCCAATAAACTCTTCTTCTGTCATCTTGAAATCATCATGAAACACAGCAGTTGCTTTTCCAGCCAATAGCCCGAGTGGTCGTTTTTTTTGAGGGCGGGAAGAGCGTGGTACCAGATAGGCTACAATTTCTTTTTTCTTGCCAAAGGCAATAGCAACTTCCTCTCCTGCACGTACCCACTCCAGAATTTGTGAAAAATTAGTTTTTAGATCGCCGATGCTGAAAGTCTTCATGTTTTTTTCTGCAAAAATATAGTAAACTTGTCAAGTTGTCAAGCAAAAATTTGTATGTCTATATTAAATTACTCAAATGCAAAACTGGTAACCTCGTTTTTATTTGAATTTCTTAAATAAATCTAAAAACGGTTCATCTTCACACGAGAAGAATAAGTCGGCTTCGTTATGCTCCTGTCCTTTTTTTACGCCATTTTTTAATAAAAAAATCATGATAACGCCGCGTTTTCCCGCTTTCATCCTTTTAGCCGGCTCCAGCCTGCTGCTGTTCTCCGCCTGTGATAAAGCCTTGTTTGCGGAAGACAGTGCGGAAACGGAAGTTGCCGCTGACGCTTGTCCTTCCCTGACGGCACACCTGGCAGAAATGGACGCCACCCGGCAGGAAAAAAACATGCGCCTGCTGGAATATTTCAGCCCGGCAGAAATCGCTGACATTCAAACCAATACCTGCCTCAGCAAAGCGCCCTTGGAAACCGGCCACGGCCTCGACGAGCGCGCTTCGGGCCTAAAAGGGCGGTTTTGGACGCCAGGCGCCACGATTCGCGTGCGGTTTTTGAACGGCAGCACTACCTTGCAACAAAAGGTATTTGCCTGCGCACAGGAATGGGGAAATTACGCGAATGTGCATTTCAGCAAAGTAACTTCCGGCGCCTCTGAAGTGCGGATTTTGTTCGGCGAAGACGGCCACTGGTCGTATATCGGCACCGACAATAGCAGCATCGACGCCTGCGACGAAACCATGGGGCTGCAATTGACCGACCAGACTTCCAACACGGAAATTCGCCGCGTGGCCTTGCACGAATTCGGCCATGTGCTGGGCTTGCGGCACGAACACCAGCAACCACTCTCCAGCATTCCCTGGAAAACCAGTGCTGTGTACGCGTATTACGCGCAGCAGGACTGGACGCAGGAAGAGGTGAACCAGCAGGTGCTGAATAAAAACACTACCGAATCCTCGCAATACACCAATTTCGACGCCAGTTCGATTATGGAATATCCCGTATCGGCTACGCTGACCACCAACGGCTATTCGATCGGCTGGAACACCCAGTTGTCTTCGGCCGACAAGTCATTTGTCAGCCTGATGTATTCCTCCAACCGCATGCGTATCCGCCATGCTGCAACGGGCTACAACTCCAACATCACATTCCTGCTGGCCGGTATTTATCATACCCTGAAACCGGGCGAAAGCCTGTCGGTACCGGCCCTCACCAGTGCGAATGCGCTCGCTATCTGGGAGCAAGCGACTTCAGGCGCCTGGAGTTGGGATGATGGTTATGCGCCTGTTTATGGCAAAAACTACAAGATTGTGCGGGTGGGATCGACCAATGATCTGACGATTCAGGTGGATTAGCAATGTTCCCTTTATTTCAGCAGCTCAATCAATTGCTCCGCCACGCCCGCGCTGGTGCTCGAAGAAACCCGGGCGCGCCGCATGGTTCCACCCACTTCGCAGGCGGCAAAGGCGTGGTAATTGCCGGCTGCGTCGCGTTCGCAGTGGACACCCAGCGGTAGTTGGCAGCCACCGCTCATCAGTTGTAATACTTTTCTTTCAACATTGGTGCAGGCCGATATTTCCGAGTGGTGTAATCGCCTCAAAATCAGGCGGGTAGCCGTATCGTCGCGGTTGGTTTGCCAGGCCAGTACCCCTTGTGCGGGGGCCGGAACAAACTCGCGGGGATTGAGTTCGACCAGTAAAAAATCCGTAAGATCGAGCCCCAGGCGGCTCACACCGGCAGCGGCCAGAAAAATAGCGTCGAAATCGCCGGAACGCAGTTTTTCCAGGCGTGTCGGCACATTGCCGCGAATATCTTTCAGTTGTACATCCGGGCGGAAGTCGATCAGTTGCGCTTTGCGGCGGTTGGCGGAAGTACCTACCACGGCGCCCTGTTTCATTTTGAACACCTGTGTAGTATCGACGGCTTCCTTGCGTATGATCAACCAGTCGGCCGGGTTGTCGCGGTATGACACAGCCGTGATGACCAGGCCTTCCGGCGGACTGGTCGGCAGGTCTTTCATGGAATGTACAGCCAGGTCAATATCGCCGCGCAGGAGTGCATCTTCGATTTCTTTGGTAAAAAAACCTTTGCCTTCCAGTTTGTCAAAACCGAGGTGTTGCACGAGGTCGCCCTGTGTTTTGATAATGACCAGTTCGCTTTCCACCCCGATGCCGGCGAGTTCGGAGCGGGTAAAATCCGCTTGCCAAAGCGCAAGTTTGCTGCCGCGTGTACCAATTTTTAGCATCCTGCAAAAGTAGGGCTTTTTGTACTTTTACCCATTGATAAGTAGTTATCAGTTATCCGTTATTAGTTATCCGGCTTGATACTCAAGTATTTGTATAAAAAATAACTCAAACTGATTGTAACTAAGTACCAAGTCGATATTAGTTTGAGTTATGGACTTTGCCTTTTGCACTGTAACTGCGTTTGTTTTTCGTTACAATACCCACGCATTGCTCCTCAAAACAGCCTTGTCACAGCACAAAATCCTG
>JADLCC010000230.1 GCA_020847425.1 Saprospiraceae bacterium | reverse complement strand
ACTGAACTATCTTCTAACTGAATGCCACTCACGACTCACGTCTCACGATTCACGACTCACGACTCACGACTACACGATATGATTCAATCCATTCTCTTTCTCATCGTATCCGGGCTCGCTGTAGCAGCGGCATACAAAGGGTTTAGCCGGGTAGGGCGAAACATCCATTTGGGTAAAGCCGAGCAGATCGGCGGCGACAGTGCCGAGCGTTGGCGCAATGTGCTGCTGGTCGCGTTTGGTCAGCGGAAAATGTTCAAAAACTGGATTCCAGCCGTACTGCACCTGTTTATCTATGTTGCATTTTTGGTGACACAGGTAGAACTGATCGAGATATTTGTCGACGGCATTTTTGGCACCCACCGCTTTTTTGCACCGATGCTGGGTGGCTTCTACACTTTTGTGATCAGTTTTATAGAAATATTGTCGGTTCTGGCATTTGTGGCGACCATCGCTTTTTTGATGCGCCGCAATGTGCTGGGCGTCACCAGGTTTCAAAAACCGGAATTAAAAGGCTTTCCTGCCCGAGACGCCAACACCATTTTATTGCTGGAAATCATCCTGATCATCGGTGTTTTTTGCATGAACGGTGGCGATAAAGTATTGCAAACCAGGGGTTTGGAACACTACCACGCTACCGGAGCATTTGCCGTAAGTACCTGGCTGGGGCCGGCGCTTTTTGGCGGCCTCGACAATGCTGCACTGATAGGTGTAGAACGTTTCGGCTGGTGGCTGCATATCCTTACTGTTTTCGGTTTCCTGGTTTATCTGCCGTATTCCAAACACCTGCACATCTTGCTGGCATTTCCCAATACCTGGTACGCGAAATTGAGCGCCAAAGGCAAAATGGAAAACATGCCTGAAATCCAGAAAGAAGTGCGGATTATGATGGGGCTCGAACAACCCGATCCCGAAGCGAGTAATGAACTGCCGGAATTTGGAGCAAACGACGTCTTTTCGCTGTCCTGGAAAAACATCATGGACGCCTACACCTGCACCGAATGTGGCCGCTGCACAGCCGCCTGTCCGGCCAATATCACCGGAAAACTGCTCTCTCCCCGCAAAGTAATGATGGATGTACGCGACCGCGCCGAAGAAGTAGGCGCCGCCATCAGCGCCGGAAAAAGCACCAAAGCGCAATATGACGACGGCAAAAGCCTGTTCGACCGCATTACCCCGGAAGAACTCCACGCCTGCACCACCTGCAATGCCTGCGTCGAGGCATGCCCCGTACTCATCAATCCATTGGATATTATTCTGAAGATGCGGCGGCATGAAATCCTCACACAATCTGCAGGTCCGGGCGAATGGCTGCCAATGTTTAATGCCATTGAAAATGCAGGGGCCGCCTGGGCGATGAGCGCGGAAAGGGATGCGTGGAACGAGTGAATGGGTGTTTTGGTGTTTTAGGGTTTTTGTGTTTTAGAAGGTCATTGCTCAAGAACCTGCACATCAACCAAAGCCAGGCATTTCTACCTCCAAAACACCAAACGTCCATTAACGAATGCTAAGCATAACCACCTCCAAAACACCAAAATACTAAAATACAAAAACACTAATATGTTAGCCAAAACACTTGCACAATACCAGGCCGAGGGCCGCGCACCTGAAATCCTTTTTTGGGTAGGTTGTGCCGGCAGTTTCGATACCCGCGCGCAAAAAGTGACCCGTGCATTGTGCGAAATACTGAACCATGTGGGTGTAGAATTTGCCATTCTGGGCAATGAAGAACGTTGCACCGGCGACCCGGCACGCCGGGCGGGCAATGAATTTCTGTTCCAGATGACCGCAGCCATGAACATCGAAACCTTGAATATGTACGGGGTGAAAAAGATTGTGGCAGCCTGCCCGCATTGTTTTAATACCCTGAAAAATGAATATCCGGAACTGGGCGGCCACTATGAAGTGGTACACCACACGCAGTTGCTCAACGAACTGATCGCCTCCGGAAAACTCAAAATAAAGGAAGGTGGCGATTTCAAGGGCCAACGCATCACCTACCACGATTCCTGTTACCTCGGCAGGGCAAACGACGTGTACGAAGCGCCGCGCGCGCTACTGGAAGCCCTCGATGTGGACCTGGTGGAAATGAAACGCTCCCGCAAAAACGGCCTCTGCTGCGGCGCCGGCGGCGCTCAAATGTGGAAAGAAGACGAACCGGGCAACAAACGTATCAATACCGAACGGATAGAAGAAGCGCTGGAAACCAACCCGGATGCCGTGGTCGCCAACTGCCCTTTTTGTATCACCATGCTGCAGGACGGACTGAAAGCCAAGGAAAAAAATGAACAAATTCCGGTTTTTGATCTTTCAGAGATGATATTGAGCAGGATGGGCTGAAGGCGCTTGCGCGCTGGATTTTTGCCCGTCGTAGGAATAATGGCAACGCGGATGACGCGGATTAACGCGGATTTTTCCGACTAAGCGTATACTGTTATTTTTGCTTTACACGAATCCGCCTCATCTGTTATTCTACTCTATGAGGGTGAAAATCCGCGTTAATCCGCGTCATCCGTGTCATCCGCGTTGCCATTATTCCTACATGCGCGCACGCGCAAAAAAATCTCTTCAAAAACATGCTACCACAACTCGCACACGCCGACCACTTCGCACCCGAATCCCGCGTCTGGGTATATACCTGCAACCGCCGCCTGACGGACACGGAAGCGCAACAGGTGCAGCAAGCCCTCGATGCCTTCACCAGCGAGTGGACCGCCCACAACCAGGCCCTAAAAGCCACTTCGGAAGTTTTTGAAAATCAATGTATTGTATTGATGGTCGACGAAAGCCGGGCCGGGGCCAGCGGCTGCTCTAATGACAAGTCAGTCCATTTTCTGGAAGACCTGGGCCAACAGTTCGGCGCCGACTTTTTTGAACGCATGCGCTTCGCCTGGGCGGACGAAAACGGCCATCTGCATTTTGCTAGCCGCCCGGAACTGACTACTGCCCGCGAGAGCGGCACTGTGACCGACCGGACGCCTATGCTGAACACGCTGGTGCAAAACCGGCGGGAGTTACTGGAAAAATGGCTGGTTCCTTTTGGGGAGAGCTGGCACAGGAGAGTGGTGTAAATTGCAACGCGGATTACGCGGATGGGGCGGATAAACGCGGATTTTTTTCAACCAAACGCATTCTATTGTGTACTCTACGGAAAAAATCCGCGTTTATCCGCCCCATCCGCGTAATCTGCGTTGCAAGACTTAACCCAAATAAAATATTTACTAAAGTATTACTTCATATTCGGCATTTTGCCGTTCCTTTGTTTTGGTATTCAGTGAGATATCACTCTCTTGCCTGTTTTTTAATACCCCTCATTCAGCAAAACAATCTTTCGGCGGAACTTCAAAATGTAAACACTTTCCTGTAGTGTCACACTATAGGGTCCGCTTTTTGCTTAGCCAATTGCCTTAATCGCGTTTTAGAAATCTCGCTATTTTTTGATAATCTGTATAACTTGAAAGTATGCAGGTTATGAACGATCCATCCTTCCTTCACTCTTTTCTTTCTGAAATCTTTTTTGCTTATGAGAAATTTTACACGAATGGTTTTGTTTTTTTGTTTGTTATTGACTAGTGTTTCTTTGAATGCACAATCAGTAATAATTGGCACAGGCACCTCAACAACCAACGGTGGAGGCACCGGATCTTCACTTACTGCCGACCCTGTTGAAAGATATTATAACTATGAGCATTTTCAGATTGTTTATATAGCTTCTGAATTAACTGCAGGAGGAATGACAAGTGGTGCTTCAATTACCGCTATGGGGTTT
>JADLCC010000229.1 GCA_020847425.1 Saprospiraceae bacterium | reverse complement strand
ATTACGTTTGATGTAGCCGACGGGGTTGCGCCTTTTTTCATCAGCGGCAATACCGGCGCCTTTACCGGTACGCAGTTTGTAAGCGATCCGATTGCGTTTGGAACGGGGTATACTTTTATACTGCGCGATACCTTTAACTGCGCTCAGGACACCATTACTGGAACTTCGCCCTGCTCTTGTCCAACAATGGCAGGCACCATGAACCAAACACCTTTGTTGTTGTGCGATGGCGCAGCAGCCACTTTCTCCGCCCCTACAGGTACGAACCTGGGCACTGGCGACGTGCTGGTATATTATCTGGTGAGCAGCGGTACCAGTCCAGGTGCCTGGACAGTTGTTGACAGCAGCGCAACGCCAACCTTCAATTACAACAGCAACACGATAACCAACGGAACAACCTACTTTGTTTTTGCCGTAGCAGGCAACCCGCAAGGCGCGGGCATCGACCCTGCTGATCCCTGTATTTCCGTAGCAGTCGGTCCCACAGTTACCTGGCGTCCGGCAGTTACGGCAACGTTGTCAGGTGACACCATTGTTTGCCAGGGCGCGTCTATTTCCCTGAATGTAGATTTCACCGGACTTGGTTTTTACACCTTGAATTATACTGCCAATGGAGTGGCCAATTCCGTTTCGACTTCTTCCAATCCATTTCCCCTGATCCCCATGAACCCCACCGGAACCACAACCTATGTGTTGACCGGTGTGACAGGCCAGGGAGGATGTGTGGGTACGGTAAGCGGGAGTGCAACGGTCACCGTTTCCAGCCCGCCACAAGCACTGAATGCACAAACTACCTGCGATTTTGCTACGGAGACCTTCGTGCTGACTTTTGAAGTGAGCAATGGAGTGGCGCCCAATTCCACATATACGATCACCGGCGTAACAGGAACCCTGACGGACACGTCATTTGTGTCGGACCCGATTCCATCCGGTTCGTATAATGTGACGATTACCAATGCGGATGGTTGTTCCTCTACCCTTTCCGGATCAGCCACCTGTGTGTGCACGACGGATGCAGGAACTATGTCCAACGCACTGTTGAATATTTGTTTACCCGGCCAGGCCAGCGCTGCGGCTTCAGTCAATACTATGCTGGATGCCAATGATGCATTGCAATATATTCTGTATGAGAATGTTGCATTGCTGCCGCAGGGAATTCTTGCCACCAGCAATACGCCACAGTTTGGTTTGCAAACAGGTATGACTGTGGAAACAACCTACTACATTGCTGCGATGGCCGGAAACGGACTACCCAATGGATCGGTGGATATCAATGATCCTTGTCTGTCTATTTCCAATGGCAGGCCTATCGTTTTCCACAACGCACCGGCTGCCACGCTGATGGGTACTGATACGGTTTGTCCGGGCGGAAGCGCCGCATTCCAGATTGCTTTTACCGGCAATGCACCGTTCCAGTTCGTGTATGCCATTAACAACAACAACCAGCCGCAACTCAGCGCACCCGGCGCAACGTTTAATATAACTACCAGCAATATACAGGCGCCACAGGCTTTCACACTGGTTTCAGTGCAGGACGCATTTTGCCCCGGTACGGTGAGCGGACAAGCCAATGTCCAGGTACGCCCTGCCATTACCGCTTCCATCATCAACGATGTCACCATTTGTGCGGGCAATACGGCCACGCTCACCCTGGTATTGGGTGGTGGTACATCCTACAACGTCACTGTCGGCGGAGGCGCGGCGCCTATTCAACTGAGCAATGTAGCCAATGGCGCTCAATTTGACGTCAGCCCGGCTGTCACGACTACTTATTCCGTGACAACAGTAACTGCCAGCGGCAACAACTGCCCTTCAACCATCGGGCAGGGCGCCACGGTCACCCTCACTTCGCTGATCGGCAATGCAACGCTTTCTGATTTCAATGGCTTCAATGTGAGTTGTGCCAATGAAAATGACGGTTCTATTTCGATTGTCACTACCGGAGGTGTGCCGCCGATTACAGCGCTATGGAGCACTGGCGACAGCGGGCTGCAACTCGGCGGACTGATTGCCGGAGATTACAGTGTTGTTTTAAGTGATCAGATCGGATGTGTAGATAGCGCAACATTCACCCTGACGGCTCCTCCGGGGGTTCTGGTTGACTTTTCCACTATCATTCCGCGTTGTTTTGGAGAACGGAATGGCACTATTACCATACAATCCGTTACGGGCGGCGCCGATCCTTATATGCTAACCCTGAACAGCGTCAGCATGTCGCCGGATACTTTCCCGGTCAGGATCGGCCAGTTGGCAAGCGGCAGTTTCACCCTGGAAGTGGAGGATGCCAATGGGTGTTTGACTACCGAAGAAATAGATGTGGCGGCCCCTGCCGAGTTGATTGTCAATGTCGGCCCGGACCAAAACATCGCACTCGGCGACAGTACCATACTGGAAGGTTTGACCAATGCCCTGGGCATCGATACTTTTATCTGGTCGCCGATCACTTTCCTGAGCAATCCGGATTCCCTGATCACTTATGTAAAACCGGAAAATTCGCAGGTGTATACCTTGCTGGTACGCGATACTTTCGGTTGCTCGGGCAGGGATGAAATGCTGCTGACTGTTCGGCGCGACAGCCGCATTTTTATTCCGAATATCATAAAATCAGGCTCTGCCGAAAATGAATCTCTGACCGTCTATGGCGGCCCCGAACTGGAGTCCATTCGTTCGCTTCGGGTATACGACCGCTGGGGCGAATTGTTGTTCGAAGGCCTGGATATTCCGAAAAATGACCCTTCCGTGGGCTGGAAAGGCCGCGCCAAAAACAAGGATGTAATGCCTGGGGTGTATATTTTTGTTGTGGAAGTGGTACTGATAGACGGTACGACCGAGATATTGACGGGGGATGTGACGGTGGTACGGTAATAGGATTTTAGGATGAAATGGAACACGGATTTAAAGGATGAGACACGGATTTTAGGATTGTATCAAAATGGAACACGGATTTAAAGGATGAGACACGGATTAAAAGGATTAAATAAAAATCCGTGTCTCATCCTTTAAATCCGTGTTCCATTTCATCATAAAATCCGTGTTCCTTTTGAGTGTTATCTGTAGCCGATTTTCATCATCACCACCGCCTGTTCAATTTTACCTTTTTCTTCTGCCGGAATGCCAAAACTTACCATCAATTCGAGCAGGTTAAACCAGTTTTTCCCATTGGAATAACCTTCAATTGGCATCATACACCAAAACCTGCCACTTTAATAAAACTTTAAGGTGTTCGACGCTTCCAGGCCATAATTTTTCAGCCTCCATCTCAGTTTATGGGTAATCTTCTCATAACCATGCGGCGCGAAAGATTCCGCCCATCAACATCCAACAATGAAGCCGATTCAAATTTTGATGTTCTCCTTTGCCATACTTCCCATTACAGCGCAGGCTCAGGATGAAGAATTATACCGGATTTGTACTGAAATTGTGCTCGATCCCACAGAGATGGAACAGCCCGATCTGCCGCCTGGCATGGTCGCCCGGGCTGTGGCTTTCAAACCTGAACTGGGCAAATACTGGCCGAACGGCCGCAGCCTGCGGGTCGGATTTATCGGCGGTTCGGAACCTGCCCGCAGCAGGGTGCGCAAATACGCACAGGAATGGTCGCAATTCGCCAATATCCAGTTCGTTTTTGTAGAAAAAGGAGAAACGGATTTGCGTGTGGGCTTTAATACCAGCCTGGGTACCTGGTCGCTCATCGGCACCGACGCCAGCCAGATGCCACAGTATAAACAAACCATCAATTTCGGGTGGTTCAACAAAAAAATGGCGGAAGCGGAATACCGGGCGACTATTTTGCATGAATTTGGTCATGCCCTCGGACTGCTGCACGAGCACCAGCACCCGCAGGGCGGAATTCCATGGGATAGATCCAAACTTTACCCGTTTTACGAACGTACGCAGGGCTGGGACCAGGCCATGGTGGACCAGCAAGTGCTGGGACTTTACAAAACCAATAGAACCCAGTACACGCGGTACGATCCATATTCCATTATGCACTACCCGATCCCGAATACGCTGACTGTCGGCGATTTCGAGGTTGGCATGAACATGGACCTATCGCCGACCGACAAGGCCTTTATGGCTAAAGTGTATCCGAAAAAAAATACGCCGACCGCCAAACCGCCCGTTACGCCGACGACACGACCCACCACGACGCGACCTACAACCGTTGCCACGCCACTCCTGTTAACCATCCGCAACGAACTTGGCGCCAATCAAAAACGGGAACAGGTATGGATCACGATAGACGGCGTTACCAGGACTTTTGTACTCGATCAGTCTGGCAGCCAGGCAGGAAAAATTACGTTCAACCTGCCCAAAAACGGCAGTTATTCCTATGAAATACGCACCAAAACCACTTTTGTACGACGCGTGAACGGCCGTTTGCAGGAAACCGTACTGAACGGGCATGGTGAAGGCGACCTGACCCTGCGCAAAAACGCGTTGTTTGATTTGACGATGGGAAAGGCGTATAATGACCGCTGGTTCCAGGTCAATTTAACCTCAGCCGAAGGAGCCAAAACGCCATAATTGATACGGCATTTCAAACCGGATTTCGCCTTTCCCGTGGATGCCTGTTTCCTGCCAGCCTGATTTTCGATAAAATTGTTCCGCTCGGGTACCCGGAGCAGTTCCAAGCCAAACAGTGTTTTGTGTCTGTGCAAAATACCAGTCTAGCATGGTATCATGCAGCCGTTTCCCGATGCCTTTGCCTTCCAATTCAGGTCGGACAAACAAGGCCCATATATTGTTTTCCTGCAGGTCGGCGATAGCAAAACCTGCAATTTGGCCGTTGATTTCACAAACCCAGCCTTTCCCGCGGACGGTGATGTAATCTGCACAATCCTGATCCGATACCAGGGCCGGATCGGACAAGGTGTTTTCCTTGACAGCGTGCCGGACGATCTGGATTTGAGGAATGTCTTCCACACGTGCTGTTCTGAAAATCATTTTTTCAATATTTTCTTCAATATTTTATTGATTATCCCTGCCTTGCTGTAAACCATCAGGTGTCCACCGCTGGCAACAATAAAGTCTGTCTTTTGAATATTTCTGACAGGTAAAATTCTATCCGCGTCGCCGTGCAAATGCACCAATCCATGTATGGCGACTTCATTTTTCCATTGAATAATGGCGTTCATTGCCCATTTCAAAAAAACGGGATCGGTGTCGTTCAAAATTCCTTTCAGCAATTCTTTTTCGGCTTTTGTTTGCATGCCGAACAACCAATACGTCAGCATATTGGCGTGTTTTAAAAAACCGACCGGTATGAGCCGATGCAATCCCATCCGCCCGAAAAACCTGTACATCAATGGAATTTCTGATCTCGTTGTTGCCGATGAAATCAAAATAACTTTTTGACAATCAATAACTTTTGAAATTTCCACCGCCAACATACCGCCAAACGAAACGCCCACAAGAATAGGTTTGTTCCTTTCAATTTGACTGGATATTCTGACCGCATAATCTTTTAGCGATTCACCATTCAGCGGTGCTATCCATTCGATAAACGCAGTTTCATAGCCTGCAAAATCAAGTTTTTGAAAAACCCTGGCATCTGCGCCTAATCCGCTGAACAAATAAATAGTCGCCACTGAAAAAGATTTCAAAAATCTTTACGGTTATTTTGTCTGTCGACGTCGCCAGATAGAAACAACGGATCAATGACGATCGACTTGATAACACTCATCGGTTTGGCCAATTTAAGTGTATACTTATTGATAGAAAGAGGCCACGCCGGCTGCGCAACTGCCTGAAATCCATTCGGCAACCCGGCACGCAATAAGTCGACCGGGATGTAATGTTGTTCTGCCGTACTGTCCGCATACATGATTTCAAGCACGACCGGTAGAATCGTTCCGCCCACCTTTTTCAATTCAATAATACTTGCGTTTGATCCATCTGCTTTGACCGTTTCGATGCCATAATCCACCTGGGTACGACTGTTCCAGTGCTGCTCCCAAAGCCAGTCCAGTTCCAGCCCCGAGCTCCGTTCAAAAAGATAAATACATTCGGCGGCCGGCGGGCGGCTGTACTGATACCTGCGGGATATCGCTGCCAAGCCTTTTCTAAACGCCTCATTTCCAATAACATATCGGAATTGCCGGAGCAAATAAATACTTTTTAACAACTCATCCTGGAAACCCCAGGATATGGCCTCATCGAGCTGCGGCACAATCCCGCCTTCAAAAAGCAGCATGGGCGCCGGTACGCGCGACTCACCCATTTGCAGTACCGACAATTGTGGTAGCAGGCAGGGAAAAGTAGTGCGTTCGTAATTGCGCAGCACTGTTTCGAGCGATGCGAGTTGGTTTTCATTTTTGAAATAAAAGGCGTGCAGCATCAGTCCGTTTCGGAATACTTTTTTGTCATGTTGCCATTCCGGATCGGCTGCCCATGCGAATTCGCGCACCTGTTCCGCCTGGAATTTCCAGACCGTGATCAGCCCATAATTCGGTTTGATCGCAACACCTTGGTTTTCATAGCCGTAGCCGATGGCATCGGCATTCGTCAAGGTGCCGGTTGCCGCAACCATATAGCGCTGCGGCAGGGTAATTTCTACTTTAAACGAAGCGAATTCATTGGAAGAATCCGGCTCAAACGGCGAGCCCAGGCGCCAGCCCATCGGATCGTACACACAAACCTGCGGGTACCAGTTGGTAAATGCATAATCGACGCCGGAGGAACTGTTGCTGCCGCATCCAGCGCTGTACTGCGGAATATCAGCCTGCCAGGCAATGGTATAAACATCCGCATCGCCGGGCAGCAAGGGCCTGCTCAGTTTAATTTCCAGCAAGGACTGGCTCAGACTTTGCGGGCTAAAGTCTGACAGCGGTTTCGATTCCAGGATCTTAAAATCGATGGCAACGCCATTCTGTTGAACCGAAAAAACACTGTATTTCGCGGATACCTGCGGCGGTCTGCCATGCCAGGCGATCCTGAAATAGATCTGCTTTAAAGTATCCAGCGAATGATTGGCATACCTGACACGTGCTCTTGCCTGTACGGTATTCGCTTTTTCATCTACACGTACATCTATTTGATAATCAACTTGTTGGTGCCAGGTTTGGCAAAATCCGGGCATGAAATTTCCGAGCAACAGCAGGCTGGTAAAACAGAACGTTTTCAGGTAATATGTCATATTCAGGTGGCAGGCTTCACCTGGTAGTGGAAGCCATAACTAATTTCATTTCGTAAATTTTCCCTGCTTCAAGTATCAGGCTTTGTTTTTCCAGGCTTTTCAGCCCGGTCATTTGTACGCGCAACGCATATTCGGCAGGTGCAACGATAAAAGTACAGGAGCCATATTCATTGGTTACTTTTCCATGCATTTTATCAATATCCCGGCGAAGCAGCACCGTAGCGCCGAAGGTCGGTTCCCGGGTGCCCGCATCAAAAATCTGGATATGCAGAATTGCCCTGTTGTTATCTGCAACGCCCGTCGATTCGAAAGAGAGTAATTCGCTGTTGTAGGTCTGGAGCGGAACACTGGTTTGGGCAAAACACAAAGACGGTAAAAGGGGTAAAATGTAAAAAAGGCGGAAAATAGGATGTTTTAACATGTGGAGATTAAATTGAAAAGTGGCTAAATCGGTCGGTAAAGGGTTGTCTGACAAGGACACACACGTTACAAGTCCGAAACATACGAATAGTATTAAAATCTGCGTACTACCGAGACACTTCGTTTGATATTTTTTACATCGCCTGTGGGGCTGAACACCTCCAGAAACAACACATAAATTCCGGGGCGAACCCGCCCGCCATCGTCTGCATCGCCATCCCAGCGCAAGGTACCTTCCGTGCCAATCAGTTCCTGCCGCACCAAACGTTTGACCGGAATACCGCCCGAGTCAAAAATCGTCAGGGTAGCTCCGTAGCCTTCCTGCGGCAACTGGTAGTAGATTTCCAGAAAATCTTCATACCCGTCGTCATCCGGCGAAAGCCGTTCCACAGGAAGCAGAATCAGTTCATCATCCGCTACGGGAGCAACAGGGCCCAGTCGCTGCGAATTGGGCAGTGTAGGTGTGCCGGGTGCCCCCGTCAGCAGCGGCGAGGCGGAAGTCCAGTTCGCGGGGTCGTTGGTTGCTGAAGCCGTTCGAATGCGCTCCAGGGCCACTCCATCGCGGTCGCTGCTGGAAAAAAGTCCGTTGTGCCAGTCGTCCACGTAATTCAGGGAGTCGAGGTAGGTTATTTGTCCGTTTTCCGACCAGTACAGGGTAAAATTATCCTCGTCATCGGACAAACCTGGCAGGGCTTGCCGAAGCACATCGTCTGCGTGAATGTTGCGGAATCGATCGAGCACTGATTTACGGTTGGTTGTAAATACCTGGTATTTGCCAGGTAAAAGCAATTGTTCCGTAACGACGGCTTCAACGCTTCCAACATCTCTCAAATTGATCACAAAAAACGACGACCATTTAAAAATCTTCTGGCTGCGGTTGTACAACTCGACGTACCTGAAGCCGTTGGTTGGCGGATTGAACAGGATTTCATTGACCACAACATCCTGGTATTCAGGCTTTTCCGGCAATCCGGTATAACAGGTATCGGTCGCTGAAAATGCATTGCCACTGCAATCCAGCACGGTGCTTTGCAAGAGCAGCGCATAGATTTCAGTCTCTTGAAGCGGCTCGGAAAGCGTCAACTGTACCCGAAAAGGATCGCTGGTTGTTTGAGCCGACTGAATCGCGCGGCTTGGAATAAAACGGTATGCCTGCGTGTTCTGCGCTGTGTTTTTATCCAGCCCTTCGGAAAAAACGAGGACCACAACATTGCCGGATTCAGGGAAAGCATAGAGCAGGCGTGGCGCCCGCGTATCAGTCGTTTGTTCGAATGCAGCATTCACGGCACCCGGTGTTCCGCCAGGCAGAACAGGGCAGGAACGCCAGTTTTCTTCACCCAGGCAGGGTAAATCCGGGTTGACACGTTCCAGGGACCAGCCCCCGTCGTCTTTCCCCGGTTCCGTATGCCATTCAACGGAATACGCAACCCGGTCGATGGTATGGCCGTTCACATGGGAAAGTACCAGCACGTCATCTTCATTGTTCAGGGCCGAAGCGCTCAGTGGTCCCGCCAGCACCGTATCGGCGGTAACTGCGCTGAGTGCCGCGACATTTGCCGCCGCAGTCAGCACAACACGTGTGCCCGGATACATCAAATGGGCCGGCAAAGGCAAGGGAGCACTGCTGCCGTCTGCAATACGCAAAGTGGACAGGTCGATTATTTTGTCCGAACGGTTCAGTAATTCCAGCCATTCCAGATCGGGCAGTCCAATGGAAGGACTCGGATCCGCCATAATTTCATTGATCACGAGGTCGAACTCTTCAGCCGTTTCAATTTTCACATATTGAAAATCAACTGTTTGCACAAGGCTGGTATTGCCAGTTACGTCTTTTATTCCATTGGTTTGCAAAGTGTAATTGCCCGTAGCCAGCAGTGTATTGAGGTTGAGCAAAACGGACTTGTTGTCGCTTTGCAAAAACGCCGACTGCGGCTCCCCTACCCCTCCGGAAAAGGAATAATTCGATTTGAGGTTTGTCGAAACCGGATCGAGGTCTTCATCAAAAATAACCATTACCTGTTGTTCATCGATGGGAGTGGCACTGAGTAAAACAGGCGGCGCCACGTCCGGCAAATCGGGCAGGATGGAAATATCGTCAAAAAAGAAATTCGCGATATTGCTTGCTGTGTACAGGCATTGAAAACCGAAAAAACGATCCGCGCCGCCGCTAAAAGTAGCATCCGAAACAACAAATTGTGGCTGCAAGGCGCTTGCAGGTGGCGCGGCCTCCACGGTCCAGTTACCGGAGACTGATTTTTTAACCCGCAGTTGGATATTGGGATTGGTGGCCACCAGTGCTGCCTGACCTGTGGCGATCAGGGTTTTTACGCCGGCATCCTGCCGGAAAAAACGCAGTGCGTCCTGGCTGCCCGTTTCCCCTATTTCGAGAAAATAGCCATTGGCTTGTGTCAGGTCCTGCTGGTCGGCTAGCAGGTAAATGCGCAACAGGTTTTGGCCGGAAGGTGAAAAATTCAACTTGAAACGCAGGTTCCAAACCGCACTATCCGGAATATTCCCCTGCACTTTCAGCATGGAACTGCCTGCTGCCGCCGTATTCAATTGCAATTCTGAAGCGGTATTGACCGTAAATGCCGATACGTCGCCCGTCCACATGGGGTTCAGGTTGAAATTTCCGTCGGAAAAATCGTCAATGATTTGGCTGTAAGCCGGAGCAAGACGACACAGAAAGGTGAAAATCAACAAAATACAGATGCGGAGCATAGATCGAATAGTTTGGTATCGGGAAGGTACGGCGTTTGAGCATTTTACCGAATTTTGCACCATGCGCCACCTGATATTTTTATTTTCCGTTCTGTTACTGTTTGCCTGCCGGGATTCCGGCAAACAACTGGTCGTTGTTCCCGAACAACTGGCTTTACGCGATACCGCCGGTCAAAAAAGCAGCGAAATACTGTTTTTAAAAAAAGGGGAAAAAGTAGAAGACCTCGGTCTGGTCAGCAACTTCGAAACAATTATTGCCTTGCAAGGCGGATTGCTGCAATCGCCGTGGATCAAGGTTTCTTCCAAAAACCGGCAAGGCTGGGCCCTGGCCGCTTTGTTTATTCCGGTGGATGAAGAACGCGCCCAATGGCTGGAAAACAAAAGAATGGTTTGTTATTTTGGCCATGCATTGACCCAACGCCGCGCCAGGTGGCTGGCATCTGCCGAAACGCTCCAAACCGAAGGGCAGGTAGCCGACCACTACCGGGAAGCCGTAGCGTTGCGGGATACATTTATGTCGGTCCTGGCTGACAGGGCCGAACCCAGCCAAAGTGCCACGCCACTCGATTTCTCCTGGT
>JADLCC010000228.1 GCA_020847425.1 Saprospiraceae bacterium | reverse complement strand
TTGACGATTTCCAGGGCGCTGTGAAAAGTCTGGGGGCCTGGGGCGGCGATTTTGTGATGGCAATCAGTCGTTTGCCTGAAATAGAAACGCGGGCGTATTTTAGGGAAAGGGGGTTTGAGACGGTGCTGACGTGGGGAGAGATGATAACGGGTTGAAGTTTATGGTATAATTGACGTTTCTAAATTAAACGGAATTATATCTTCCGGGTGATCCAATGGGGTTAAAACCCCTTTATAGCATTCGTTGACTATCCACCGGCTGAAGCCGGCGGTTATTGATATGAAACGTTCGATTTTTGTCTGTCAGAAAGCAATATTTCAATAACTCCCGGCTTCAGCCGGGAGCAAGCACAGGTAGATTGCAATGGGGTTTTAACCCCTGTTGTTACAGTTTTCATTTATTGCCCCCCTATTAAAGCAATGAAATCAGGATCTGTGTGATAATTTTTCCAGTCCTCGTCCTTACCCATATTTTCCAACCTTTTGTTTGAAAAACCCCACTACTCCCGTACCTTCGCTCCCCTCAACCTATCCATCGCCACATGTCAAAAAAACTTTTCCTCCTCGACGGCCACGCGCTCGTCTACCGCGCCCACTTCGCATTCATAACCCGGCCGCTGATGAACTCCAAAGGCTGGAATGTGTCGGCCATTCAGGGTTTCATGCGCACCATGTGGGACATGATGCAGACGGAAAAACCATCGCACATCGCTGTGATGTTCGATCCCCGGGGCGGAACCTTTCGCCATGAGCAATACGAGCCCTACAAAGCCAACCGCGAAGCACAGCCTGAAGACATATCATTCGCCATTCCATGGATCATCAAAATCCTGAAGGCCATGCGCGTGCCGATTGTCACGGTTGACAACTACGAGGCCGACGACGTGATCGGAACCATCGCCAAACAGGCTGAAAAAGAAGGGTTTACCACTTATATGGTAACGCCCGACAAAGATTTCGGGCAACTGGTAACGGATAACATCCTGCTCTACAAACCCGCCCGAATGGGCAATGATGTGGAAAAATGGGGCCCCAAAGAAGTCTGCGAACGCTGGGGCATCAAACGCGTGGAACAAGTGATCGACATGCTCGGCCTGATGGGCGATGCGGTGGATAATATCCCCGGATTGCCGGGCATCGGTGAAAAAACGGCCACCAAACTGCTGGAAGAATTCGATACCATTGAAAACCTGCTGGCCAATGTAGACAAACTGAAAGGCAAACAACAGGAAATTGTAAAAACGCACGGCGAAAAAGCCACCTTATCCAAATGGCTGGCCACGATCGACATCAACGCGCCGATCCAGTTCGATGCGACCGCTTACGAAATCGAACCCTTCGACCGCGAGCAGTTGATGGAAATATTCAAGGACCTGGAATTCAGGACCTTGGCGGATGCTATTTTGAGAAGCCCCTGGGCAGGGAATACCGCTGCTGAAAAAACGCAGGAAGCCGCTAAAACCACAAAAACAGGCAAAAAACAGGCCGCAGACAGCTCCGGCGGCGGTACGCAGGGCAGCCTGTTTGGCGATGACCCCGCCGCGCAACCCATCAGCGGTCCCGATGACAAGGACAGCATCACGCACCGGATTGCGGAAAAAAACATCCACAACGTCAACCATACGTACCATGTGGCGGCCACGCCCGAAGAGCGGGCGGCTTTGCTGAAACACCTGTTGTCGGGCCCCGCCGTGTGTTACGATTCGGAAACCACCGCACTGGACGCCACACAGGCCGAACTGGTAGGCTTTTCTTTTTCCACCAAAGCCCACGAAGCCTGGTACGTGCCCGTTCCGGCGGAGCGCAAGGAAGCCGAACAGATCGTGCAGGAGTTCATACCCTTTTTTGAGAGCGAAACCATCGAAAAAATCGGGCAAAACCTGAAATACGACGCTATTGTCCTCAAAAACTACGGCGTCGAACTGCGCGGTTCGTACTGGGATACTATGCTGGCGCATTACCTCTGGGAACCCGATTTGCGCCACAACATGAATTTCCTCGCCGAAACGTACCTACAATACGCTCCCGTCAAAATCGAAGAACTGATCGGGAAAAAAGGCGCCAACCAGGGCAGTATGCGTGATGTGCCTTTGGAACAAATCAAGGAATACGCTGCGGAAGATGCCGATATCACGATACAACTGCGCGATTTTCTGGCGCCTAAATTAACGGACAACCACCTGGAAAAACTGTTCCGGGAAGTGGAAACGCCACTAGTGAAAGTGCTGGCCGATGTGGAGTACGCGGGTGTGCGCATCGACCCGCATTTTTTGATGGAATACTCCGGCGAACTGGCTCAAAAAATAGTGGCGCTGGAAGAAAAAGTGCTGACACAAGCAGGCTTTACATTTAATATCGCCAGCCCCAAACAAGTGGGGGAAGCCTTGTTCGATCAGATGAAAGTCCCTTATCCCGGCAAAAAAATGAAGTCGGGGCAATATAGCACCGACGAGGAAATTCTGTCGGAACTAGCGCTGACGTACCCCATCTGTGCCGATATCCTGGCGCACCGGGGCCTGATGAAACTGAAAAGCACCTATGTGGACGCGCTGCCGACCATGATCAATCCGAAAACGGGCCGGGTGCATTCACAGTTCAACCAGACGATTGCCGCGACGGGCCGCCTCAGCAGCCAGAATCCCAACCTGCAAAACATCCCGATCCGCACCGTGGAAGGCCGCGAAGTACGCAAAGCCTTTATTCCGCGCGACGCGGACCACGTGCTGCTCTCTGCCGACTATTCGCAGATCGAACTGCGGCTGATCGCCGAAATCAGCGGCGATGAAGCCATGCTCGACGCTTTCCAGAAAGGCCTGGACATCCACACCGCCACTGCCGCTGGGGTGTACGGCGTAGCACTAGATAAAGTGACCGGCGACCAGCGCCGGGCTGCCAAAACCGTCAATTTCAGTATCATTTACGGCGCAGGCGCCACCAACCTGTCCAACCAGTTGGGCATCAAACGCACCGAGGCTAAAGAGTTGATAGAGAATTACTTCAAGCAGTACAGCGGACTAAAAAAATACATGACCGACATCGTGGAATTTGCCCGCACCAACGGCTATGTGGAAACCCTGCTGGGCCGCCGCCGCAAACTCCGCGATATCGACAGCCGCAACGGCATGATGCGCGCCATGGCCGAACGCATCGCGATCAATACGCCCATTCAGGGTACTGCCGCCGACCTGATCAAGGTGGCCATGATCAATATCCGGGAAGCGCTGACAGAAGGTGATTTCCAGTCGAAAATGATCCTGCAGGTACACGACGAATTGGTGTTCGATGTGCAAAAAGACGAACTGGAACGCCTGAAACCCATTGTTTTTGATAAAATGACCACCGCTATTCCAAACCTGAAAGTGCCGATTCTGGTGGAAATGGGAACAGGGGATAATTGGCTGGAAGCGCACTAATGGTGTTTCGTTTTTGGTGTTTCGTGTTTGGGGGCACATCGCCAAAGTCTTTTAAAAAAGCCGGGAGCAAATCCCCCCAAACACGAAACACCAAAAACGAAACACGGCCAGGCACTTCCAAACACGAAACCTTTTCTGCCGTTTCAGCGTTTCCCCGCCTTATGAATTCAAAAGAACGACTCCTCTTGTTTGTCCTGGCTGCGGTCAATTTTACCCACATCATGGATTTTATGATCATGATGCCTTTGGGTCCGCAGTTGATGGCGCTTTTCCAGATTTCGCCCCGACAATTCGGTTTTGCGGTATCTGCGTATAGTATTACAGCAGCCATTTCCGGTTTTGCGTCCGCATTTTTTGTTGATCGCTTCGACCGGCAAAAGTTGTTGCTTTGGGCCTATATCGGGTTTGTAATCGGCACTTTTTCCTGCGCTTTTGCGCCGACTTACGAACTGTTGGTAGCGGCGCGGGTATTGGCCGGCCTGTTTGGCGGTATGATCGGCGCACAGGTGCTTTCGATCGTGAGCGATACTTTCGGTTATGAGCGGCGGGCTAGCGCCATGGGGATTCTGATGACCGCATTTTCGCTGGCTTCCGTGGCAGGTGTACCGGCCGGGCTCTGGCTGGCAGCACATTACACCTGGCACATGCCGTTTCTGGCCATTGGAGGTTTGGGGGTGATCGTCATTTTTTGCATTATGTTTTGGGTGCCGCCGGTGAATAAACACCTCGTCGAAGGGGCTCCGAAGGGTAATCCGCTGCATGTACTCACGAATATTTTTAATACCCCCAACCAGATGCGGGCGCTGTCGCTGTCTATCGTGCTGATGATGGGGCATTTCAGTATCATTCCTTTTATAGCGCCGTCTTTGGTGGGCAATGCGGGATTTCATCAGGATCAGATTTTTCTGATTTACCTGGTTGGAGGCGCGTTGACTATTTTCAGTGCCCCACTGGTAGGGAAAATAGCCGACCAGCGCGGCAAGTACCCCGTTTTTGTAGTATTCGCACTGTTTTCCCTGATACCTGTTTTCCTGATTACCAACCTGTTCCCGGTCCCCATGTGGGCGGTGCTCGCTACTTCGGGCATGTTTTTTATTGCCGCCAACGGCAGGATGATCCCGACCCAGGCCATTGTTTCCAGTGTGGTGACGCCCCAGCAGCGCGGCGGTTTTATGAGCATCAATTCATCGGTACAACAATTGTCGACCGGTATTGCAGCCAATATCGCCGGCGCCATCGTATCGGAAGGTCCCAACGGCCGCATCGAGCATTACAATTGGGTGGGGTACTTTTCTATCGTGTTGATTACTGCCAGTATTTTTCTGGCAAAAAGGGTGAAACCGGTGGAATAGAAGTGAGAGGTGAGAGAAGTGAGAGGGTGAGAAGTTGAGAAGTTGAGAAGTTAGAGGCGCACAACTTCATGTAGTTGAGCGATTAAAAAGGAGACATTCCGAATTTTATAATGATGCTATTGGCCAAGGTTTTCACGTCATCAAGGGTAATGTGAGCCGCCTGGGCCGTCGTTGTGCGTCCCCGCCAACGACAATTAAGCACCCAAGCCAGGCAAATTGATCCTTTAACTTGCGGTTGGCGGGGACGCGCAACAGCGGCCGGGGCACTTGTGTTTCGAAAAATTCCAATCCAGTACTGCATTAGGGGAATAACTATTGAAACAGCCACTAAGTTTTATCCACCGGGTCGTTGTTAGCGACCCGGTGGATAAAACTTAGTGGCTGTTTCAATAGTTATTCCAAGCATTATCCCTGTTTGATCAATTCCACGTGGGAATGGATCTTCACAGCATCGCTGACCACAATACCGCCGGCTTCCGTGACGGCATTCCAGGTGAGGCCATAATCGGTGCGGTTGATTTCGCCGTTGATTTCAAATCCGGCGCGCAGGTTACCCCAGGGATCGGTGGCAACACCGCCAAATTCAACAGCAAAAGTTACGGGTTTGGTTACGTCGCGGATGGTCAGGTCGCCTTTCAGGGTATAAGAATCGGCGCTGCCGTTTTTTTCATAACTGGTAGCGGTAAAAGTCATTTTCGGGAATTCTTCGGATGCAAAAAATTCGGGGCTGCGCAAGTGGTTGTCGCGGGCTTCATTGCGCGTATTGATCGAAGTGGTGTCGGCCGAAAAATTGATCTTCGCTGCCGTAAAATCATCATTTTCCGTTTCTGCATCGGCTGTAAAAGATTCGAACCAGCCGGTTACATTGCTGATCATCATGTGTTTTACGCGGAAAGAAATTTCGGAGTGGGCCGTATCGATGCCCCATTTTGTAGTTGCCATATTGAAAGTTTGTTTGAAAAAATGTGAAGTGTTTTAAGTTTAAGTGTTAAAACATCTATTTTTCAAAAAGGTTTCAAACTTTATGAATCTTGTTTGATCCCGCACAAGATTCTGGCATTCATGCCTAATGCATTGGTTGTCAGTCAGACAACCAAATACTTAGAAAAAAATACTCATTTTTTTCTTTCCGTAACAAAAACAAGCAGATCGCGCAGCGATTGGCGGGCAGGGCTGTCCGGTATAGTATCGAGCAGGTCAAACGCTTCCTGGCGGAATCGATACATGGCTTCCTGCGCGTATTCGAGGCCGCCGCTTTGGCGTACGAAATGGATCACTTCATCCACTTTTTCGCTGCGGTGGCTTTCATTTTTTATGATATTGATCATGTGCCGGCGCGTGCTCCGGTCGGTGTGGGTCAGTGCATAAATAAGTGGCAGGGTCATTTTTTTCTCTTTGATATCGATACCCAGGGGTTTGCCCACGTCATCGGTACCGAAGTCGAACAGATCGTCCCGTATCTGAAATGCCATACCCGTTTTTTCCCCGAAGAGCCACATTTTCTGGAACGTTTCGTCATCGGGCGAAGTACTGATTGCGCCGGCACTGCAAGCGGCAGCAATCAGGGAGGCTGTTTTCTGGCGGATAATTTCGTAGTACACTTCCTCCTTAATATCCATGCGCCGCGCTTTTTCCATTTGTAGCAATTCGCCTTCGGCGATTTCCTTCACGGAGCGGCTCACAATCTCCAGCATTTTGTACTGTCCGGTTTTTACGGAAATCAGCAGGCCCTGGGAGAGTAGGAAATCGCCTACCAAAACGGCAATTTTGTTTTTCCAGAGCGCATTGATCGAAAAAAAGCCGCGCCGTTCGTTGGAGTCGTCGACGACATCATCGTGCACCAATGAAGCGGTATGCAGCAATTCTATGAGGGAGGCAGCAGTGTACGTCGCTTCTCCGATAGGGCCGAACAGCCGCGCGCTGAGTAGCACCAGCATAGGCCGCACCTGTTTGCCTTTGCGTTGTACGATGTACCAGGTGATTTTATCGAGTAATGGCACGTTACTCCGCATAGACTCCCGAAAACGTTTTTCGAAAGTTTCCAGCTCGGCAGCAACTGGTTGTTTTATGGTGTCAAGAGACATAATTCAGGTGCAAGGAAGCAGTAGAAGGGTGGAGTCTGATTTTGAAAGTAAATGGAGTAAACAACTGGCTGTCAAATATTTAGTGCGCAAAACTACTTATTAGAGCCATCTCGCCACCTTTATTTTCACAAAAAATTGAAACATCTGAAATTGAAAACAGTCCCAAGATAGGAAGGTTGGCAGAAAGTGCACATTTGTTCTGTTTTTGTTTGTTTATTCTGGTGTTTTGGGGTTTTGGTGTTTTTGTGTTTTAGACCTGTAGCGTTTGGCCTGGTCAATAAGGTTCGGCTTTTATGTACGGATACCAAGCGCAACAACTCTAAAACACCAAAACCCAAAAACACATATTTCCTCAGCGCATCCTACCCTGAATCTCCTTCAAAAGCACTTCCTGTTTACCCAAAGTTTCCCGGTTTTTCCGCCTTGCATCTTCCGTCTGCGGATTGGGTATGGTATCTATCCGTTGAAGCCATTCCAGCGCTTTGGGGTAATTTTCGACCTGCAAGTACGCATAAGAGATATTGAATTTGCCTTCGTCATATTTTGGGTTGATCGCAACCGCCTGTTCCAGAATCGAAATGGCCTGTTGCGTATCTCCGCGCTTCAGCAATGCGGAAGCGTAGTTGTGCATCACCTGAAAACTCCAGGGGTTGAGCCGGTATGCTTCCTCAAATGCGGCTAAGCAGGGGTCCATCTGATCCAGATAATACCAGGCGATTCCTTCATGCCATTGCAGGGGTATGGCCACGTCGTTGTATTCATTAAACAGGTTGCGTGCTGCCTGCGACTCTTTGATAGTCGTGCGGTGATCGCGCCGGCTCTGGGCTTCCATAGCCCGCATGGCATGGATTTCTCCTGTCACACGGTACCAGCCGATAACAACATTGAAGAGCAGGCCCAAAGCCACTAAGCCGGTGAATGTTGTTGCCGAATTCCGGATCGAAATGCCGGGCATTTTCGCCCACAGTTTTGTGGCATGAAATGTCAGGTAAGCCAGCAGAACTGCCAGCACGACCTGCATTTCGATGCGTTCGCGGGGGAAATCGAGGTATTGAATGATACAATAACCCAACAAACCGATCGACAATACCAGGACATCATGCCGTGTTGTTTCTGCTTTTTCATTGCGGAGGGTAAAAAGCGCTGCTATAAAAGCAACCACAAAAATAGATATAAACAACCCCGCACCCACGATACCCATTTCTGATCTGATTTCCAGGTAGTCGTTGTGCGCTCGGGTGAAAACGACGTTTTGTTCCTGCAAACGGTATCCGCCCTGGATATTTTTAGAGGGAAACCAGAATTTCCAACTGCCGTTGCCCACGCCCAGCCAGTAATGATCCTGGTTAAGCATATCTGTTTTGTACCATACGAACCTGCGTTCATTGGCGGAGACGCTTTCCAGGTAGGTAGCGGGATTGAGGCGTTCGGCAAGAGAACTGCCTCGGCCTTTCAGCGCAATCAAGGCAAGTAACAGCAGCAGCAACAAAACGCCGGCAGGCAGGATTTTTCTAAAAAAAACCGGACGAAATTCAGGCGCCAGCCAGGCGCGTGCAGGGAAATAGAGCAGCGCTCCCGCTGCGACCGCTACATACACCGTGCGTGTTTGAAGCAATAAAATGAGTACCGCTAACAGTCCTGTCGACGCGTAAAAAAGCAGTTTCCGGGAAAACTCTTTTCGAAATAACACATTGAATACCAACAGGAAAAACAAAAATTCGGTCGCAAGGCTTTTGTTTCCATAGACAGCAGAAGCATAATCGTACAGCGCATCGTTGTTCAGGCCGTGTTTGCCAAAAGCCATCGCTAACTGAACGAGCAAAATCCCGCACACCACCCAGGTAAGCAATAAAGTCGCCCGGTGCAAAACCTGCCGAACCATGCTTTCGTCGCGCAGCAACGCCTGCCTGACCAGCCAGTACACCGAAAACAGCAACAGCACTTTCTGGCTGTAAAAAACGGCTTCCGACCAACTGAACGCCCAGGTTATGGATACTACATTCAATGCGTACCAACCCAACATAAGCAGGTCGAAAGTGTGCAAGCGCCAGTCGGCCCGCTCGCGCAGATCGCGCCAAAGCAACACCAGCCCGAGCAACAGACTCAGCGATAAAAACAAAAAACGCGGCGCCAGGTATCGGTCCAGGCATTGCCACCACAACACCAGGGCATTGACCCCGAATACCAGCCACAGCAAGAGCCGATACGGTGCAAGCGGGTCTTTTTCTTCTGTTACAACAGCAGACTTTGTCTTGGGCGAATTTTTCTGACGCATAAAATACTGCAACTATCGGCTTATAACTTCCTGAAAATGTGTGTATTAAATGCAGTTTTCTGCAATCAAACTATTTTCAGATGCAATATTCAAAAGAAAATCTGATTCGATACGCTTCGCGCCCAACTTAGCCGCATACTTTTGCCCGCGAAAGCCAACTAAGAATCAAGATGCTTATTTTCAAAAAAGTTGCCGACCTCCAATCCTGGATAGCACATGAACGCGCCGGAGGCCGCAGCATCGGCTTCGCACCTACCATGGGCGCCCTGCACGATGGCCATATGGAACTCATACGTCTGTCGCGCCGCGACGGCCATCGAAGTGTCGCCAGTATCTTTGTCAATCCGACGCAATTCAACGACCTGAAGGACCTGGAGAAATACCCGCGTACGCCGGAAAAAGATATTGCCTTGCTGCATGATACGGGCTGCGATGCGCTGTTTATGCCGTCGGTGGAAGAGGTGTACCCACAAGGGCAGGAGTTAACCATCAGCCTGGATTTCAGGCAACTCGACGAAGTGATGGAAGGCGTGTACAGGCCGGGGCACTTTATCGGGATGGCTACGGTCGTGCACCGGTTGCTGGATATCGTTCGCCCGCAAAGCCTGTACATGGGCCAAAAGGATTTTCAGCAACTGACTATCGTGCGGGACATGATTCGCCAGATACAAATGCCGATTGAATTGGTGATGTGCCCGACCGTACGGGAACCCGACGGCCTGGCCATGTCGAGCCGCAACATGCGACTTAGCCCTGAAATGCGGGCTGTTGCGCCGGTTATTTACCAGACGCTCGGCTGGGCCCGGACAGCAATGCAGCACCAGCCGGCCTCGGTGATCCAGGAAGAGGCCATGGTCCGGCTTCGGCAAGCAGGGCTGCGCCCCGAATATTTTGACATTGTAGACGGCATTTCGCTGCTGCCCGTCGAGCACTGGGAGGAAAGCGATTTTATTGTTGCCTGTACTGCTGCCTTTGCGGGTGAGGTGCGGTTGATTGACAATCTGGTTTTCAAAAACTTCTAATCACTGCTCCGCTGCATACGCTGCCGCACCAATAATACCCGCATTGTTCAGCAATTTGGCGGGAATAACCCGGGCCTGGGTTTGCAGTTGCGTTTTGAATTGTTCAAAAAACTTGCTTTCTCCTCCTCCAAGAATGAACAGGTCGGGTGAAAACA